>DASUHN010000115.1 GCA_036273495.1 Acidimicrobiales bacterium
GTCGAGATCGTTGGGCAGGATCAGCCCGATGCCGGCGCGCCGCACCGGATCCTCGGCGCAGAAATCCTTGAGCCAGCGGTTGTGCGCCCGGATGCCGGCCAGCCGGTGGCGGTAGTCCTCCGGCCTCGGGGGCTGGGCGAACAACACGAAGCTCGGGAAGAACGGCGGCACCGTGTTGGGGAAGATGACCTCGCCGACGATCCCGTCCTCGAGCTGCTGGCCGTTGCGCATCTCGTTGTCCCAGTTCCGCAGCCGGCGGTTGTCCCCCAGGTCCTTGAACGGGTTCTTGTACCTGCCCCGCCAGGCGTCGAACTCCTCGAGATAGGCCGGGTCCAGGTACTCCCGGTACGCGGCATGGCTGCCACCGGCGTGGCTGTCGGCGGTGACGATGGTGTAGTGGCCGTTGGCCCGGTCGATGGTGGCGTTACCCGTCTTCATGGGCGCCCAGTATATTCCGGTAGTAGAACGTGTTCCACTTCGGCCACCCGGGACCCGCCCGGGCACCCGCCGGGGGGAGTCAGGGGAGGGCCCGATGGACTACGAGTACGTGATCGTCGACGACCCGGCGCCGGGGGTGCGAAGGATCACCATGAACCGGCCCGACAAGCGCAACGCCCTGTTCCACCCGCTGCGGAGGGACATCTTCGCCGCCCTGAGGGCCGCCGATCAGGATGAATCGGTCCGGGTCACGATCGTGCGGGGCGCAGGCAAGTCGTGGTCGGCCGGCTACGACCTGGGCGGGGGCAACGAGGGCCAGGAGATGCCGTACTACACCCCGGGGGGCGACGGGCAGTGGCCCCGCCACGTCACCGAGGGGTGGATGAGCATCTGGGACCTGGCCAAGCCGGTGATCGCCCAGGTCCACGGCTACTGCCTGGCGGGCGGGTCGGAGATGGCCACCGGGTGCGACCTCGTCTACGTGGCCGAGGACGCCCAGATCGGCTACCCGGCGGTGCGCTTCGGCGTGCCGGACATGCACTTCCACCCCTGGACCATGGGCATGCGCAAGGCCATGGAGGCCATGCTCACCGGGGACTCGATGTCGGGCCTCGAGGCCGTCCGGCTGGGATGGGCCAACGACGCCTTCCCGATCGACCAGCTCGACCAGAAGGTGCTCGAGGTGGCCGAGCGGATCGCCAAGCTGCCGCCCGACGTGGTGCAGATCAACAAGCGGGTGGTGCACCGCCAGATGGAGGTCATGGGGATGCGCACCGGCATCCGCATCGGCACCGAGCTGTGCGCCCTCGGCACCCACCAGCGCAGCCTGCGGGAGTTCGTGGCCAACACCATGAAGCAGGGCCTGACCCAGACCCTGTCCGAGCGCGACGCCCCGTTCGGGGACTACCGGACCGGCGAGAAGCAGCCCGCCGGCCGGGACTAGACCCCGAGGGGCCGGGTCCCGATGACCTCGCGCCGCTCGAGGTCGGCCACCTCCTCCTCCGTGTACCCGAGCACCTCGGTCAGCACCTCGTGGTTGTGCTGGCCGAGGGTCGGGGCGGGGGAGTGGACCCAGCTCCCGATGCCGGTGTAGCGGAACGGCATGCCGAACACCGGGTGGCGTCCCACCACCGGGTGGTCGAAGTGCTCGAAGAACCGCCGGGCCCCGAACTCGGGGTGCTCGGACACGGCGCGGAAGTCGTAGACGACCGCGGCGGGCACGCCGTGGCCGAGGAGCAGCTCGGCGGCCTTCCCGGCCTCCTGACCGGCCGCCCACTCCGCCAGGGCCCTCTCCAGGGTGTCCTGGGCGCCGGCCCGGCCCGCCGATGTCGCCAGGTCGGCGCCGGCCGCCCACTCCGGCTGGCCCAGGGCCCGGCGCAGCCCGTCCCAGTGGGCGTCGGTGGCGACCGAGACTGCGAGCCACCGCTCGGTCCCGTCAGGCCCGGGCCCGCAGGCGAACACCCCCTGGGGCACCGCCCCTGGTGAGCGGTTCCCGTCCCGGCGGGGGGCGGCGCCGTACGCCGACGCCTCGACCACCTGCTCGGCGGCCACGTTCATCCCGCTCTCGAGCAGGGCCGCCTCGACGAACTGCCCCCGCCCCGAGGTCTCCCGCGCCATCAGCGCCGCCTGGGTGGCGAAGGCGCCGTGCATGGCCCCGATGGGGTCGCACGGCCCCCGGGGCAGCCGGGGCGGTCCGTCGGGGATGCCGGTCACCCACGCCATCCCGCACATCGCCTCCATGTTCTGGGCAAAGCCGACCCGGTCCCGCCACGGTCCGTCCAGCCCGAACGCCGGCATCCGCACGACCACGGCGTCGGGGTTCACGTCGTGCACGCCCTTCTCGTCGAGCCCGAACCGGTCCATAACCCGCGGGGTGTAGTTCTCGATCACCACGTCGGCCCACCGGATCAGGCGGTGCACCGCCTCGAGCCCGGCCGGGTCGTCCAGGTTCAGGGTGACGCCCCGCTTGTTGACGTTGATCGACAGGAAGAACGAGCTGTACTCCCACCACTGCTCCTTGCCGGTGAACAGGAGGGCCGCCGCCGGGCGCATCCCGTCCATCCGTTGCACCGCTTCGACGTGGATCACGTCGGCCCCGAGGGCGGCGAACAGCTGGGTGGCCCCCGGCCCCGCCCACCAGCAGGTGAGGTCGAGCACCTTGAGGTCCGCCATCGGCAGGTCGGGGCCCGCCGGAGGTCCGGCCTGCCCGGCGGACGCTCCCTGCGCCGGGCGCCGGCCGCCCGGAACCGAACCACTGTCGGCTCCGACGGCCGGGGCGGGGCCGGGCTCGGGCAGCACGGCGCCGTTGAGCCGGTAGGGCGGCCGGGGGCAGACGAAGTCCCCGTCGGCGCCCGTGGTGAAGGCGCGCCGCTCGGTCAGATGCGGGTTGGATGGCAGGTTGGCGCCGTGGCCGACCGGCACGCACGGGATACGGAACAGCGCCGCCTCCTCGACGATCTCGTCGGTGGTGCGGGCCATGCACCACTCCCGGCTGGAACGCTCCAGGTCGGGCCGGCGGGCCGGGTCGCTTCGCACCGTCCGGTCCCCCGTGAGGTCGGCCCGGCCGATCAGCACGAGGAAGTCCTGGAACATCTGGGCCGAGTTGGTGTTGAAGCCGACCCAGCCGTCGGCGGTCTGCTCGATGGCGGGGAACTCGCCGCCGCTGGCGGCGAGGGATCCGACGGCGGGTCGTCCCGCCAGCGACATCATCAGGTCGACGAAGAGGTTGGTGCACACGCACATGGCCTCGGCCATCGACACGTCGATGTGGGCGCCGGCGCCGGTCCGGCGGGCATGGCGGACGGCGGCCAGGGCCGCCGGGGCGCCGAAGACCCCCCCGGCCCACTCGGCGATGCGCCCGCCGGCCTGCAGCGGCGGCGCCTCGGGGTAGAAGCGGGCGCCGATCGAGCCGCACTCCGCCTGCACGGTCATCTCGGTGGCGGGGCGGTCCTGCCACGGCCCCCGTCCGAACGGGGAGATCGACAGCACGACCAGTCCGGGCTGGCCCAGGAGGCCGGCCCCCTCGACCGTGCCGGCGGGCAGGCCCTCGATGACCAGGTCGGCGCCGGCGACGAGCTGGTCGACGGCGGGGTCCCCGAGGGCGCCGGCCAGTGAGCGCTTGGACGCGGCCAGGAAGCGGAACAGGGCGCCGTCCCGGCCGTCGGGACCGGTGGCGGGCACGTCGGCCGCGACCCAGCGCCGGAGCGGGTCCCCCTCGGGCGGCTCCACCAGCCACACGTCGGCTCCCGCGTCGGCAAACAGCTTTCCTGCGTACGCCGGCCCGTACCCGACGATCCCGGTCGGGGGCGCCAGCCCCCCGGACAGCTCGACCACCCGGAGGCCGGCCAGGGGACCGGGGACGGGGCTCATCCGACGGTCGCTACCGGCGGGCCGGGTCGTCGAGCTTGAAGACCCGGAGGGCGTTCTCGCGCAGGAACCGGGGCCACACCTCGTCGCGGAAGGGGACGTTCGGCATGTCCCGGAACTGGCGCTCCAGGGTCAGCCCGGCGGGGAAGTACCCGCAGTACATCACCTTGTCCTTCCCGCGCGTGTTGGCGAAGTCGATGATGTCCTTCGGGTAGTGCTTGGGGGCAAAGGCGCTCGTCATGTAGTGCAGGCCCGGCCACTTGAGCATGAGCTTGGCGGCCAGCGCCGTCCACGGCTCCCCGCCGTGCATCATGACGATGGTGAGGTCGGGGAAGTCGTAGCAGACCTCGTCGAAATGCTCGACGTGCTGGGCGGCAAAGGGCATCCGCGGCCCGACCACGCCGCCGTTGATGCAGATGGGGATGTCGAGCTCCACGCACTTGGAGTAGATCGGGTACATCTTCTTGTCGTCGACCGCGACCTGGGGCACCTGCCCACACGGGAAGCAGGAGACCGAGACGATGTCGTGCTCGGCCTTGGCCCGCTCCATGTCCCGGAGCATCTCCACGCCGCGATGGGGATTCACCGACATGCTGAGGAAGAATCGGCCGGGGTGCTCCTGCTTGGCGCGGATCCCGTTGGGGGACAGCCCGGTCTTGGCGAACTCGATGTGGAACTCGTCCATCTTCTCCACGACCCACGCCACCGGATCGACGTCGGGGTCCACCACGTCCGGCACGTCCTTGAACATGTACTGGGCGGGGAACTCGAACTCCTTGGCGCTCTGGGCGTCCTTGAGGAGGGGGCGGAAGAAGTCGTAGGCGGCCCTCTTGTCCTCGTGGCTCCGGTACGGGAATCCGATCCCGAGATCCACGATCCCGATGTCGGTGGGCATGGGCACGGGCGTTCCTCCAGTCCTCGATCGGGACCGTAGCGCGATCAGACGAACAGCTCGGGCAGGGCCTGCTTCTGGATCTTCTCGGTGCCGGTGCGGGGCAGCTCGGGCACGAACACCACCCGGGTCGGCACCTTGTAGTCGGCCAGGCGCTGGCGCGCCCAGGCGATGATCTCGTCCTCGGACGCCCCGGCGCCGCCCCCCTCGCGGCGCACCACGACCGCGGCCGGAACCTGACCCTTGCGCTCGTCCGTGAGGCCCACCACGGCGCACTCCGAGACACCGGGGTGCTGCTCGATGACCGCCTCCACCTCGGGTGGGAACACCGAGTAGCCGCCGTGCTTGACCACGTCCTTCTTGCGACCGGCGAACTCGATGAGGCCCAGCCGGTGCGAGCGCGCCAGATCTCCCGTGCGCACCCAGCCGTCGGGCGTGACCGTCTCGTCGGTGGCGGCGGCCTGACCGTGGTAGCCGCGCATCACGCCGGGGCCCTTCACCATCAGCTCGCCCACCGCCCCGCGCCGCACCGGCTGGCCCCCGTCATCGACGACCTTCAGCGAGTAGCGCGGCATGGGCGCGCCCAACAGGCCCTTCACCGGCAGGGACGGCCCCGGCGGCAGCAGCTTGAGCGCCACCCCGCCTCCGACCTCGACCATGCCGTAACCGTCGAGGAACGCCGCCCGGCCCAGGCGCCGGCCGCCGGGAAGGCGGACGAGCGAGCCGAGCTTCTGGAAGCTCTGGGCCAGCTCGAACGGCATGGCGTCGGCGCCGGAGGCCCAGACCCGCACCGAGCCCAGGTCCCGCTCCGGGGCCCCCGCCTCCCACATCATCCGGTACATGGCGGGAACGCCGATGAACATGAACGGCCGGCGGGACTCGATGGCGTCGAGGGCGGTGTCGGGCCGGAACCGGCGCAGCAGGTAGATCGGCAGGCCGCCGCCCCCAGTGCTCACCAGCATGGAGAACCCGGCGATGTGGGCCACCGGCAGACCGCTGACCACCTCGCCACGGGGGACGATGCCCGGCACCAGGGCGGCGGCGCTGGCGGGAGCGGTCAGGGCCCGGTGG
>DASUHN010000116.1 GCA_036273495.1 Acidimicrobiales bacterium
GGTCCAGGCGGCGGCCGGCATCGCCGCCGGAGAGTCGGGTGGGGCGGGGCGGTCGGTGACGCGACAGCGACCGGGAGACCCAGGTGATGAAGAGCAACCCGGCGCTCTTCCTTGTCAGCTGCTCGACCACGGGACCGGGTATCTGGCCGCCGCCGCCGTTCTCGACGGGCTGCGCCGCCAGGCCGAGGGCCGGACCGGCACCCACGTCCGCCGCCTGTCGCTGGCCCGGACGGCGGCCTGGCTGGTCGGCCACCCCGCAGAGGATCCGCAGCGAGCACCGGTGGGGCCGCCGGATGACGACGGGGCCGGGATGGTGAGCATCCGCCAGGGGCCCGACGAGATCCGGATGGTCGCCCCTCCGGGCGCCCTCGACGGGATCCCGCTGCGCTGGCCCGGTCCCCCGGCCCGCTACGGCACCGACGCGCCGGCGTGGTCAGACGGCTGAACCCGACCCGCCGGGCGGGCGTGGTGACGCGGCCGGCGGCAGCCGGTGGGAGACGCGGTCAGGCCGCTGAGCGTGATCTCTTGGAGGAGCTCTTGGACGTCTTGGCGGAACCGGAGCGCCGCTTGGAGGCCGGCGCCCGGCGGGCCTGATCCTTCTGGGCCGGGGCCTTCTTGGCCCGGCTGGTGGACGCCTTGGCGCCGGCCCGCCCGCCCTTCCGCTCGTTGGCCGGGTCACCTTCTGCCTCGTCGTCGGCGGCCGACAGCTCCTCGGCCATCTTCTCCAGCGCCGGCTCCAGGCCGCCCCGGGAGCGGGCCGCCTTGAGGCTGGCCTCGAGCGCCCCCATCAGGTCGGCCATCTCGGCCCGGGCCGCCGGGGCCTCCTCCACGACGATGTCCTTGCCCTTCTCGTGGGCCCTGATCAGCTGGCGGACCTCTTCGGTGTAGGTGTCCGTGTAGCGCTCGGGCTTCCACGGTCCCGACAGCGAGTCGATGATCTGGTTGGCCAGCCGGAGCTCCTTGGCGTCGGGCTTGGTCGACTTCGACGGCAGGCCGTCGATGTCGGAGCGGCCCACGACCTCGTCGGCAAAGCGCATCGTCGACATGGCCAGCGCGTGGTCACGCGGCCGGATGGCGGCGAGGTACTGCTTGTTCCGCATGACCACCATCCCGATGCCGACCCGGTTCCGGTCCTCCATGGCCGTCACCAGGAGCCGGTAGGCGCGGGTGGCCGCCTCTCCGTCGGGCACCAACCAGTAGGTCCGGTTGTAGAAGGCGGGGTCGACCTCGGACAGCTCGACGAAGTCGGTGATGTCGATGGTGCGCGTGGTGCGGGGCCGCAGCTCGTCGAGCTCCCCCGGGTCGACGACGACCAGCTTCCCCTTGTCCACCTCGTAGCCGAGCTCGATCTGCTCGGAGTCGACCTGCTTGCCCGTCTTCTCCGCCACCTTCTCGTAGCGGATGCGCGAGCCGCTCCTCTTGTCGACCTGGTGGAAGCGGACGCTGTGGTCCCGCACCGCCGAATACACCTTCACCGGGATGTTCACCAGCCCGAAGCTGACCGAACCCGACCAGATTGCCCGTGCCATGCCGTAGGGATACCCGCGACCGGGCCCCGGTAGGCGTCGGGGGATCACCTGCACGGGCAGCCGGGCGGCAGCGGGGCGGGGCCGGGCGCGGTAGGACTGGGGGGTGGACCTCGACTCGGCCGCCGCCGACCTCTACGGGCTCAGGCCCGGGGAGTTCACCGCCGCCCGTGACGCCCGGGCCGCCGAGGCCCGCCGGGACGGGGACAAGGAGCTGGCCGCCGCCATCAAGAAGCTCAAGCGCCCCTCGGTCAGCGCCTGGCTCGCCAACATCCTGGTGCGGGAGCGCCCGGACGAGGTCGAGCGCCTGCTGACCCTGGGGACCGGTCTGCGCCAGGCGCAGCAACAGCTCGAAGGTGAGCAGCTGCGCGCCCTGTCCCAGCAGCGTCACCAGGTGGTGGCGGCGTTGGTCCAGGAGGCGGGCAGCCTGGCCGTCCCGCAGGGCCAACCGGTGAGCGCGGCGGCGCAGCGGGAGCTGCTGGAGACCCTCGAGGCGGCCCTGTCCGATCCGGCCGCGGCCGAGGCGCTGCGGGCGGGCCGGCTCACCGTGCCGCTCTCCTACAGCGGCCTGGGCACGGTCGGCGTCGATGCGGCCCCGGCGCCCGCCGGCACCACCGCGGTCAGCGGGGCCGCCGAGACCAGCCCGGCCGCCCTCCGCGAGGCCGAGGCCGAGCTGTCGGCCGCCGAGCGCCGGCGGGCTCAGCACCAGGAGGAGCTGGCCCGGGCCGAGAGGGAGCGGGACCGGGTGGCGCGGCGGATCGAGGAGCTCTCCCGGCAGCTCGACGAGCTGCGCGCCCAGCTGCCCCGGGCCGACGACGCCGCCGGCCGCCTCCGCGACCGGCTCGGGAGGACGAGCACCGAGGTGACCGCCGCCGAGGAGCGGCTGGCTCAGGCTCGGGGCGCCGACGGCGGAGCCGGAAGAGCCGGCGGGGCGGCCTGACCGTGCAGCTGTTCGTCGGGGTGTGGCCGACCCCGAAGGTGCAGAAGACGTTGGCGGCCTACCCGCGCCCGGAGATGCCCGGTCTGCGGTGGTCGACTCCTTCGCAGTGGCTGGCGGCGATCCGGCCCCTGGGCCACGTTCCCGACCTGGTCGTGCCCGCCCTCGAGGAGACGCTGCGCGAGGAGCTGGACGGAGCGCCGCGGCTGCGCGCCAGCCTCGGGACTCCGTTACACGGAGAGTGGCTGCGCGCGCCGGTGACCGGGCTCGAGGAGCTCCAGGAGGTGGTGTTCGAGGTCACCGAGCCACTGGTCCCGCGCACCCACCCGCACAACACGTGGACCACCAACCTGGTGCTGGCGCGGGGTCGCTCGCCGAAGGAGCTGGTCGCTCCCCTCAGCGCGTCGTGGACGGTGAGCTCGGTGTCGCTGGCCCGGGCGGTCCGCTCCCGACCGGGTCCGGGCTACGAGGATCTCCTGGTGCTGCCGCTGGGAGGGTGACGACGTCGCCCCGTCGGGGGGGCTCGGCCAGTGCAGCCCGCACAGCCGGCTGCCGGGCCACCACGACCAGCGCGAGCACCGCCGCCCCGCCCAGGGTCACCACCCGGAGCCCGACCCGGTCCCCCGCCCAGCCCTGCACGACGGCGCCGACCGGGTACAGCACGCCCAGGGCCATCATGTAGATGCCGAGCACCCGGCCCCTCATCTCGGCGGGGGCGCGCAGCTGGATGGTGGTGTTCAGCCCCGAGAGCACGCCTATGTAGAAGGCACCGAGCAGCAGGATGGCCGCCGCCGAGACGGCCAGCGCCGGCGCCACCGCATAGCCCGCCATGGCGGCGCAGACCCCGAACAGGGCGCCGACGAGGACCCGGCGCCGCCCGAACCGCTCGGCCAGGGGCGCAAGGGACAGGGCGCCCACCACCGCCCCGACGCCCTGGGCGGTGACGAGGACGGCCGTGCCCCGCGACCCGGAGTGGAACAGCTTGACCGCCACCGCCGGCACGAGGGCGATGAACGGGGAGGCGGTCACCGCCACCACCGCGATCAGCGCCACCGCCAGCCGGCAGGCGGGCTCGGCCGCCGTGGCCCGGGCCCCCTCGGCCAGGCGCCGCCGCAGGGGGGCCGGCTCCGTCGGCCGGGCGGGCGGGAGGCGCACCGCCAGCAGGGCCAGGATCACCGCCACGAACGAAGCGGCGTTGACCGCGAACGCCCAGGCGTAGCCGGCGCCGGCTATCACCACCCCCGCCAGGGCCGGGCCGACCACCCGGCCCAGGTTGAACTGGGCCGACGACAGCGAGACGGCGGCCAGCAGCTCCTCCTGCGGCACCAGGTCGGGGAGCATGGCCTGGTAGGCGGGGAACCCGACGGCCGCCATGGCGCCTCCGCCGAACACCAGCAGGGTCACCAGCCCGGGCCCGGCGTGGCCGAGGCCGACGGCCACGGCCAGGGCCGTGGCGAACACCGTCTCCCCCACCGTGGTCGCCAGCAGCCACCGGCGCCGGTCGACGCGGTCGGCCAGGGCCCCGCCGATGGGAGAGAGCAGCCCGATCGGCAAAAACGCCGCCGCCGCCACCAGCCCCGTCCACCCCGAGCGCCCGGTCCGGGCGGTGACGAGCACGCCGACGGCGATCGTCTGCATCCACGACCCGACGTTCGACACCAGGGCGGCCGACCACACCAGGGCGTAGGAGCGCCGGCGCAGGGGCCGCAGGGAGGCGAGAGCCACCCGTCGAGGCTACGGGCGCGCCCGGACGGGGCGGGAGGAGCGCTACCCGGGGTAGTAGCGGAGCTCCACCACGTTGCCATCCGGGTCCCGGACGTAAAGCGACGTCCCTATGCCGCGGGCGCCGAAGCGCGGACCGGGACCGTCGACGACGTCGAAGCGTCCGCTGTCGACCACGGCCCCGAAGTCGGTGGGTCTGACCACCAGGCAGAAGTGGTCGGTGTTCTGGCCGGTGCGCGGGGCGGCCAGGAGGTCGATGATCGTGTGGTCGTCCACCCGCACCGACGGGAAGGGGGCCTTGCCCTCCCGCCACTCCTCCACCCGCACCGGGGCCAGGCCGAGGGTGCCGCCGTAGAACGCCAGCGACCGCTCGACGTCGGAGACGTTGAGCACGACGTGGTCCATCCCGACGATCTCGACCGGCCCGTTCACGTCCCCATCCTGGCGCACCCGTAGGGTGCGGGGATGGCCATGGAACAGATGCCCCATGTCGGTCCCGAGGAGGCCGTCCGCCTCGCCGGGGAGGAGGGCGCCGTGCTGCTCGACGTGCGCGAGCAGGAGGAGTGGGACGCCGGCCACGCCCCCGCCGCCCTCCATGTGGCCATGTCCACCATCTCGGGCCGGGCCGACGACATCCCGACCGACCGCCTCATCGTCTGCGTGTGCCGCTCCGGTGGTCGCTCGGCCGCGGTGACCGAGGCCCTGCTGAACGGCGGATGGAAGGCGGTCAACCTCGAGGGCGGCATGCAGGCGTGGGAGGCCGCCCGGCTCCCCGTGGTCGACGACCGGGACCAGCCCGGCCAGGTCGTCTGACGCCGCCGCCCCAGGCTCCTACGCGAACAGGGCGGCGGCCGCCGTCGACAGCTGGTAGGCCCGGCGCCCGGCCTGCATGGGATCGGGGGACACGGCGTTGTTGAGGTAGGCGAAGGACACGCCCGTGGCGGGGTCGGCCCATCCGATCTGGCCGTGGGCGCCGGCGTGCCCGAAGGCGGCCGGTGAGTTCCCCTGCCCGAACGAGGCGTAGCGCATGACGTGCTGGCCGTCGTCGCCCGCCACGACCAGTCCTATGGTCCGGTTGGCGGGCACGTCGAGGAGGGGGTCGGGCAGCCGGCAGCGGATGTTGGTCGTGGCATCGTGCAGCACGTCCGGGCTCCACACCCCCCCGGGGTTGTGCATCACGCCCTGGTAGAAGAGGGCGAGGTCGGCGGCGGTCATGATGGCCCCGGCCGCCGACACGCCGGCGGCGCGCACGACCGGGTCGTCGAAGATCAGCAGCTCCCGCCAGTCACCGCTGAAGCTGGCCACCTCGGCCGGCTCCGCCGGCGGCTCCCACGGCCCGGTGCCGCCCTTGCCGTCCGGGTCGACCGGGGTCAACGGGGCGATGTCGGACTGGTCGCCGAGGGGGATGCCCAGGACCCGGGGCAGTCCGAGAGGCCGGCACACCGCCGCGTCGATCACCTCCCTGAAGTCCGCGCCGCGGAGACGCTCGATCAGGTCGACCAGCACCCAGTGCGCCGACTCGGCGTGGTACTGGAAGCGCGATCCCGGCTCCCAGTCCAGGTGCCAGGTGGCAAAGCGGGCCCGGCGCCGTTCGGCATCGGTGCCGTCGGCCACCGAGATCGGGGCGGCGGGGAACCCCGAGGTGTGCAGGAGCACCTGCTCGACGGTCACCGCCTCCTTCCCCTTGGACGCGAACTCCGGCACGTAGTGGGCGACCGGCCTGGTTATGTCGAGCCTCCGGTCACCGATCAGCAGCCACACCGCCGCCGCCACGATCGGCTTGGTGGCCGAGAAGGCGCAGAAGCGGGTGGCGGTGGTGGCCCGGCCCAGCGCCTCGAAGAACAGGACCCGGCCCTCCCGGGCCACCGCCAGCTGGCAGGCGGGAACCCGGCCCCGCTCGACGTCGTGGCGCGCCGCCGCGAGCAGGTCCTCGTAGCGCGCGTCGGGCCCGGTGGCGGTCAAGGCGGTCACCCTAGACACGGACCGGGGCCGAGGCTCCGGCCCGGCACGGGACGGTCCCGGCGTGGGACACTCGGCCCCATGACCCATCCGCTGGACATGCTCACCGGGGACGAGATCGTCCGGGCCGTGGAGGTCCTCCGGGCCGACGGCCGGGTGCCCGACGGCGCCATGTTCCCCTCGATCGTGCTGCACGAGCCGGACAAGGCCGAGCTGGCCACGTGGAAGCCCGGGGACCCGGTCGAGCGCCGGGTCAGGGCGGTGATCGTCCCCGGCCCCGAGTGCGTGGTGAACGAGGCGGTGGTCTCGGTCACCGCCGGGCGGGTGGTCTCGTTCGAGGAGCACGAGGGCATGCGCCCCGCCCTGCTGATGACCGAGGCCCTCAACGCCATCTTCACCACCAAGGACCACCCCGAGTACGTGGCGGCCCTGGCCCGGCGGGGCATCACCGACCTCGACAACGTCCAGATCGACCCGTGGCCCGCCGGGGTGTTCGGCTACGACTCCGAGGACGGCCGGCGGATCGCCCGGTGCATCTCGTTCGTGCGCACCAGCGCCGAGGACAACGGCTACGCCCGCCCGGTCGAGGGCCTGCTCGTCGACTT
>DASUHN010000117.1 GCA_036273495.1 Acidimicrobiales bacterium
TTCGAGCGGCTCCTCCAGCAGCTGGCCGAACGGCACATCGACCCCTACACCGCGGCGGAGGCGCTGATCAGCGCCGAGTGATGAGCCCCACGCGGCGGGCGTGGTCCGGCCGCGGGCTGGCATGCCCGTCGCCCATGTCTAGGCCCAGGTGGAGTAGGCCACGTCGGACGGCCACAGCAGGTCGGGATGGGAGGGGAGCACCCGCACCGTGAACCCGTAGCGGCCGGGGGCGTCGCACGCGAACTCACCGGTGAAGAGCTGGGCGCCCTCGGCGTCCTGGCCGGCCGCGGACATGGTGGTGCGCTCGGCGTTCTCGAGCTCCTCCCCGGTGCCGACGTGGCCGTGCACGAGCTGGACGGCCACGTCGTCAACGCCGAGTGAGCCGAGGGCCACCACGGCGTCGACCCGGCGCACCGCGCCCAGGTCGGCCCCGGCCGAGTCCGAGCTGACCGACCGGATGGACACCTCGTCCCATCCCGAGCGGATGCGTACCTTCCACAGGCTCAGGTCCCGGGCCCGGCGGTGGCCGGACGCGCTGATGGCGTCGGCGCGCGCCGCCTCCGGCTCGTAGACCTCCTCCACGTAGTCGCGCACCATCCGGCTGGCGGGGGCGAACGGGCCGAGCGAGCGCAGCGACTCCTTGATCCGCGCCACCCACCGCCGGGGGACCACCCCGTCGATGCGGTCGTAGAAGAGGGGCACGATCTGGCGCTCGAGCAGGGCGAACAGGCTGGCCGCCTCGGCCGCGTCCCGCCGGGCCAGGTCCTGCTCCGCCTCGGCCGAGGGGATGGCCCATCCGTTGTCCCCGTTGAAGCACTCGTCCCACCAGCCGTCGAGGATCGAGCAGTTGAGCGCCCCGTTGAGCGAGGCCTTGAGCCCGCTGGTCCCGCACGCCTCGAGCGGCCGGCGGGGTGTGTTGAGCCACACGTCGGCGCCCTGCACGAGGGCGCGCGCCACGGCCATGTCGTAGTCCTCGACGAACACGAAGCGGTGGCGGACCTCGGGATCGGCCGCGAACCGCACGACCTGGCGGATCAGCTCCTTGCCCTGGTCGTCGGCGGGATGGGCCTTGCCCGAGAAGACGATCTGCACGGGCCGGTCCGGCGAGAGCAGCAGCGCCCTCAGGCGGTCGGGATCCGACAGGAGGAGGGCGGCCCGCTTGTAGGTCGCGAAGCGCCGGGCGAAGCCGATGGTGAGGATGCGCGAGTCGAGGGCGTCGTCGGTCCACGCCGCGTCCGAGCCGCTGCCGCCGTGGCGGAGGACGGCGGCGCGCAGACGGGAGCGCACGGTGACGACGAGGCGGTCCCGCGCCTGCTCCCGCACCCGCCACAGCTCGTAGTCACTCACGTCGGTGACCCGCTCCCACACCGACTCGGCGGCCTCCTGCCACGCCGGCAGGACCGCCCGGCCCAGCAGGCTGTCCATCTCGGTGCTGGTCCAGGTGGTGCCGTGCACCCCGTTGGTCACGGCGCTGATCGGCACCTCCTCCTCGGGGACGTCCGGCCACAGCTTGGAGAACATGGCCCGGCTCACCCGGGCGTGCAGCTTCGACACGGCGTTGGCCCGGCCGGCCAGGCGCAGGCCCATCACCGCCATGTTGAACGGGGCGTCGGCGGGCTCCCCGGGCTCGTGGCCCAGGTCCATCAGGGTCTCGATGCCGATGCCGCACTCCTTGGCCCAGCGCCCGAAGTAGCGCTCCATGAGCTCGGCGGAGAAGCGGTCGATGCCCGCCGGCACGGGGGTGTGGGTGGTGAAGACCGAGCCGGCCTGCACCGCCTCGAGCGCCTCCTCGAAGCTGAGACCCTCGTCGACCACGTGCAGCCGGATGCGCTCGAGGCCGAGGAAGCCGGCGTGGCCCTCGTTGCTGTGGAACACCTGGGTCTCTTCCCCGAGGGCGGACAGGGCCCGCACCCCGCCGACGCCGAGGAGGATCTCCTGGCGCAGCCGGTGCTCGGAGCCACCGCCGTAGAGGCGGTCGGTGACGTTGGCCTCCTCGGGCCCGTTCTCCTCCACGTAGGCGTCGAGGAGGTACAGGCGCACCCGCCCCACGTCGGCGCGCCAGACCTGGGCCACGAGCGGGCGGTCGGCCAGGTCCACGGTCACCCGCACCCCCTCGACGGGACGGATGGCCATGGTGTGGGGGTCGAGGTCGGGGAACACCTCGCGCTGCCAGCCGTCGGCGTCGAGGGTCTGGCGGAAGTAGCCCTGCCGGTAGAGCAGGCCCACGCCGACGAGCGGGACGCCGAGATCGCTGGCCGCCTTCAGGTGGTCCCCGGCCAGCACGCCGAGGCCGCCCGAGTACTGGGGCAGGGCCTCGGAGATCCCGAACTCCGGCGAGAAGTAGGCCACGGCGCGCAGCGGGCTGGTCCGCCGGCCCTGGAACCAGCGCCCGGACTCGAGGTAGCGGGCCAGGTCGGTGCGCACCTCCTCCATGAACGCGGTGAAGGCGGAGTCGGACTCCAGCTCGGTCAGCCGCTCCTGGCCGACCCGGCCCAGGACGGCCACCGGGTCCCCGTCGCTGCGCTCCCACTGCTCCGGGTCCACCCAGCGGAAGAGGTCCCGGCTCCGGGAGTCCCAGGACCAGCGGAGGTTCATCGCCACCTCGTACAGGGGCTGGAGGCTGGCGGGAAGCCGGGGCCGCACGATGAAGCTGTGCAGAGCTCGCATCCGGGGAAGCTACCGCCGGATGAGGTTTCGCCCCGGCGGCGCGCGTGGTAGGCCAGATGGGTGCCCCGGGGCTCCGACGCGCCCAAGACCGGCCCGAAGACCGGGCGGCTGGTCATCGACGCCGTCCGTCCGGCCACCCCGGCGGGCTTCCCGCCCAAGGCGGTGACCGGTGAGGCGGTGAAGATCTCCGCCGACGTGTTCCGGGACGGCCATGACCTGCTGGCGGGCCGGGTGCGGTGGCGCCCGGCCGGCGGGGAATGGCGGGAGGCCGCCCTCCACGAGGACGTGAACGACCGCTGGGAGGCCACCATCCGCCCCGAGCAGGTCGGGGCCCACGAGGTCGTGGTCGAGGCCTGGACCGACCGCTACGCCACCTGGCGCCACCACGTCACGGTCAAGCTGGCGGCGGGCCAGGACGTCTCCCTCGACCTGGAGGAGGGGGCCCGGCTGCTCGAGACCCGGGTGAAGGACGCCGGCCCGGCGGCCCTGGCCGGGGCCGTGCAGGGCCTGCGCGACACCTCCCGGCTCCCGCCGGAGCGGCTGGCCCCGGCCCTCGACCCGGCGGTGACGGCGGCCATGGCCGGGCCCGAGGGCGCCACCGACCTGACGGCGTCGGCGGTCCGGCCACTCTGGGTCGACCGCCCACGCGCCCTGACAGGCGCCTGGTACGAGCTGTTCCCCCGCTCCGAGGGGGGCTTCAAGGGGGCGGCGGAGCGGCTGGCGGCCGTCGCCGACATGGGCTTCGACATCGTCTACCTGCCGCCCATCCACCCCATCGGGACCACCTTCCGGAAGGGCCGGGACAACACCCTGGTGGCCGGCCCCGACGACCCCGGCAGCCCCTGGGCCATCGGTGGCCCCGACGGGGGCCACACCGCCATCAACCAGGAGCTCGGCAACGAGCGCGACTTCCTCGACTTCGTCGAGCGGGCCGAGGAGCTGGGCCTGGAGGTGGCCCTCGACTTCGCCCTGCAGTGCAGCGCCGACCACCCGTGGGTCACCGAGCACCCCGAGTGGTTCCACGTGCGCCCCGACGGCACGGTGGCCTACGCCGAGAACCCGCCGAAGAAGTACCAGGACATCTACCCGATCAACTTCTGGCCCGCCAAGGAGGCCGACCGGCGCGCCTTGTGGGACGCGTGCAAGGCGCTGCTCGACTTCTGGATCGCCAAGGGAGTGCACATCTTCCGCGTCGACAACCCCCACACCAAGCCGGTCGCCTTCTGGGAGTGGCTGATCCCCGCCATCCAGGGACCGCATCCCGACGTGCTGTTCCTGGCCGAGGCGTTCACCCGCCCGAAGATGATGGCCAAGCTGGCCGAGGTGGGCTTCTCGCAGAGCTACACGTACTTCACCTGGCGCAACAGCGCGGCGGAGCTGCGCGAGTACCTGACCGAGCTGGTCCACGGTCCCACCGCCGACTACATGCGCCCGAACTTCTGGCCCAACACGCCGGACATCCTGTCCGGTCCGCTGCGCAACGGTCCGCTGTCAGCGTTCCGCATGCGGCTGGTGCTGGCCGCCACCATGACCCCGTCATACGGGATCTACAGCGGCTACGAGCTCGGGGAGAACGAGCCGGCCTCCGACGCCAACGAGGAGTACCTCCACTCTGAGAAGTACGAGATCCGCCACCGCGACTGGGAGCGGCCCGACTCGCTGGCGCCGTTCATCGCCCGGGTCAACGCCGTCCGCCGGCGTCATCCGGCGCTGGGCTGGCTGCGCAACATCGCCTTCCACCACAGC
>DASUHN010000118.1 GCA_036273495.1 Acidimicrobiales bacterium
GCGCGGACATAGAAACGGCGGCCGAGGGCGTGGCCCTGTCCCCCCAGCGGGTGTCGGTGTACCTCGGCCGGGTCCGGGCCGCCGATCCCCACACCGTCCTCGTGGCCACCGTCTTTCCACCGACCGACCAGCAGCAGGCCAGGTACCCGTTCGGCACCATGGCTCCCTACGTCGACGCCTACGCGCCGATGCTCTACTGGGGCTGCACCCAGCCCGTGCTCGACGTGCAGCAGGCCCTGACCCGGCTGCGTCACCTGGGACCGGAGGTGCACGTGATCGGCCAAGCGTACGACATGGGGCCCTACGGTGGCCGGCGGGGCGCACCTCCCGCCACCGAGCTCGACGCCTTCATGCTGGGGGCCCGCCAGGCGGGCGCGGTCGGCGCCTCGTTCTGGAGCTGGCAGTCGATCGACTCCGACGAGTGGTCGGCGGTCAGCGGCTTCCGGTGGTAGCCGTCAGCGGTTGACCGGCACGGCCACCGGGCGCGTGGCGCCGACGTAGTCGGGCCACTGGTAGGACTCCACGCGCACCAGGGTGCCGGTGTGAGGGGCGTCGACCATCATCCCGTTGCCGATGTAGATCCCGTCGTGGGTGATCGCCTCGGGCGTGCCGAAGAACACCACGTCCCCCGGCTCGAGGGGAGCGCCGGACGCCACGAGGGGACCGGCGTTGTACTGGTCCTGGGCCACCCGGGGCAGCGTCACCCCGACGGCGGCGAAGGCCTTCATCACCAGCCCGGAGCAGTCGTAGCCGTCCGGGCCGACGCCTCCGTACACGTAGGGCTTGCCGACCTGGGAGAGCGCCCACTGGACGGCGCGTGCCGCCGCCGGGGGCGGTCCGGGGGCGGCGACCGCCACGACCGGCCCGAGCGGGGTTCCGTCGGGGGTGGTGGCCGGGCCCGCCACCGGTGACGCCGCGTCCGCGGGCTGGGCCATCCCGGCCAGGACGGCGTCCCCGAATCCGAAGGTGGCCCCGGCCGAGGTCGCCAGCCAGTAGCCGGCGCCGTCGGGGCTGGCGGCCATGCCGACGACCGGCGATCCGGGGGCGGTCGAGGCGTCCGTGAGGTCCCCGTGGAGCACGGCGTCGCCGAAGCCGTAGACCCGGCCCCCGCTGGTCGCCAGCCAGTAGCCCCCGCCGTCCGGCGTGGTGGCCGCCCCGACGACGGGGTGGTCCAGGTGCACGCTGCCGGTCGAGCCGAAGAAGCGGGCGTCTCCGAAGGTGAAGATCCCGCCGTCGGAGGCGACGAGCCAGTAGCCCCGGCCGTCGGCGGTGGCAGCCGCCGAGAGGATGGGGCGGTTGAGGCGGATGGCCCCGGTCGAGCCGTAGAACCGGGCGTCCCCGAAGGTGAAGACCCCGCCGTCGGAGGCGATGAGCCAGTAGCCGGCCCCGTCGGGGGTGGCGGCGGCGGTGACGATCGGCTGGTTCAGCCGGAGGTTCCCCGTCGAGCCGTAGAAGTGGGCGTCCCCGTACGTGAACACGCCGCCGTCGGCGGCCACGACCCAGTAGCCGGCGCCGTCAGGTGTCGGCACCAGGGCCACCACGGGCGTGGTGGGCGGGGTGGCGGGCTGGGCGCCTCCGAACGGCACCGCTCCGACCGCGCCGACCCGGCCGGCCGAATCGACCAGCCAGAACCCGCCCGGGGCGGGTGCGGCGGTGGGCGTGGCGTGGGGGGTGGCGTGGGTGGCGTTGTGGGCCGCGGGGTGGGCGGTGACGGTCGCCGCCCCGGCGGGGGCGGCCACGACCGCGCCCAGGCCGAGCCCGGCGCACAGCGAGAAGGTGAAGGCGGCCAGGCCGCGGTGAGCTGCCACTCCTCGTGATCATCGGCACGCGGTTGGGTCGGACTTGACCGGTTTCTCCTGTCTCGGAGGTCCCCCACCCCACTCCACGCGGTTTCACACGTTCCGAATCGGGTGCTTGCTCCAGAGAGCGGACGCCTCCGGATCAGCCCCCCGGGGCCAGGTCCCGCACCGCCTGGCGGGCGTCGAGCCCGAACGGGAGGACCGCCAGCACCGGTGTGGTCACCCCGTTGTCGACGTAGCGCTGGATGTGGGCCCGGCACTCGTCGGGGCTGCCGTGGACGATAAGGTCGTCGACCACCCGCTCGGGGATGGCGGCGGTGGCCGCCTTGCGGTCGCCGGCCCGCCACGCCTCCCACATGCCCGCCAGCTGATCCGAGCGGCCCAGCCACTCGTGGAAGGCGGCGTAGACGGGCACGTTGAGGTAGGCGGCCACCGCCATCCGCCCGGCCCGGTGGACCAGGTCGGCGTCCTCGGTCGGGGCCACGAAGATGCGGGCCACGATCTCCTTGCCGGACCCCACCTCGGGCACCACGCGGGAGACGTCCTCGGCCGACAGCCAGTTGATGATCGCTCCGTCCCCGAGCCGTCCGGCCAGCCGCAGCATCCCGGGGCGCAGGGCGGCCACGAGGATCGGCGGGGCCACCTCGGGGGCCCGGCCCAGCCGGAAGCCCTTGACCGAGAACGAGGCGCAGTCCATGTCGACCTTCTCGCCCGCCAGCGCCCGGCGGAGGAAGCGCACCACGTCGGCCGTCCGGTGGTAGGGATCGTCGAACGGGATGCCGTTCCAGGACTCGACGATCACGTTCGACGACGCCCCCACCCCGAGGGCGAAGCGACCCGGTGCCGCCTCCGCCATTGCCGCCGCGCTCATGGCGAGCAGGGCGGGCCCCCGGGTGTAGACGGGAACGATGGCGGACCCGAGGCGCAGGCCCGGGTCCCAGGCCGCGACCAGCGCCAGGGGGGTGAAGGCGTCGGTGGCCCCGGCCTCGCTCGTCCACACGTCGGTGTAGCCCAGCTGGGCCAGCTCCTCGATCCACGGCCGGTGCTCGTGGAGCGGGACGTTGTCGAACGGGATGGTCATTCCGTACCGGGCGGGCGCCATGGGGCACCCTACCGACCAGCCCCCCCGGCGGCCGTCGGTGTCACACCCTCCTGTCATCGTCCGGGTCATGGAGACACAGCTGGTCCTGATCGAGGAGCCGGGCCGGGAGTGGCGGCTGGACGAGGAGACGCGCCGGACCGGGCGCCGCGGCCTCGAGCTGGCCCGCCAGGCGTTGATCGAGGCGCAGCGGCGCACCGCGGCCTGACCGGGGTCTGCCTAGGCTGCCGGCGTGGCGACGCTGGCCGAGCGGCTCGGGTACGCCCCCGACGACCGCCTGCTGATCATCAACTGTGACGACCTCGGGTCGAGTCACTCCGCCAACGTCGGCATCTACGAGTCGCTGCGGACCGGATTGGCGACGAGCGCCACCCTCATGGTCCCGTGCCCCTGGTCCCGGGAGGCCGCCTCCCGCCACCGGGGGGAGGACGTCGGGGTCCATCTCACCCTGAACGCGGAGTGGGACCTGTACCGTTGGGGCCCGATCACCCACGCCCCCTCGCTGCTCGACGGTGACGGCGGCTTCCCCCGCACCCAGCGCGACGTGTGGGACCACGCCGACCTCGACGAGGTGCGCAAGGAGCTCCGCGCCCAGATCGAGCGGGCCATCTTCTGGGGCTTCGACGTGAGCCACCTCGACTCGCACATGGGCACCCTGCAGCTGCGGCCCGAGTTCTTCGACATCTACCTCGAGATGGCCGTGGACTTCCGCCTGCCCCTGCGCCTCTCCGGCGCCTCGACCGAGAAGGCCATCGGGTTCCCCTTCCGCCGGCTGGCGGCGGAGGAGGGGGTCGTCTTCCCCGACCACCTCGTCGTCGTCGCCGGCGTGGGCTCGCGCCGGGTGATCGAGCGGGTCCTGCAGAATCTCCCGGCCGG
Source organism: Acidimicrobiales bacterium (assembly GCA_036273495.1). Classification (NCBI taxonomy): domain Bacteria; kingdom Bacillati; phylum Actinomycetota; class Acidimicrobiia; order Acidimicrobiales; species Acidimicrobiales bacterium. The sequence goes on from DASUHN010000118.1 coordinate 3,775, forward strand.
TGTCACCGAGGTGTTCCTGCACCCGGCCGCCGACACCGGCGAGCTCCGGGCGTCGCACCCCGACTGGCCGGCGAGGGTCGACGACCACGACTTCCTCACGTCCGACCGGTCGCTCCAGTCGATGATCGACCGGGTCGGCGCCCGGCTGATCGGCTACCGGCCCCTCCGGGAGCTCATGCGCTCCTGACGGCGGGGGTCAGTACTCGGTGACGGCGTCGACCCGCGCCATCAGGTCCCGGTACTCCGGTGTGCCCGTGATCGGCAGCAGCGACATCACCTTGGCCATGTTCCCGCTGACCTTCACCCGTCCCTGCATGAAGGCCGCCCCCGGGTCCAGCTCGCCGCGCTGGATGAGCACGGCGTCGGCGTACGCCTCGGTGAAGGTCACGTCGGCGTCCGCCAGCTCTCCGGCGGCGGCCTCGGCCAGCCGGCCGTCCTCCAGCACCCACCCGTAGCGGACCTCGCCGTCGGGGCCGCCCGTGACGACGTACTGGATACGCGCCGACGCTCCCGGCCGGTCCGGCTGGCCGGCGGCCAGCTCACGCGTGCTGCGCAGCCACTCCTCCGACAGGAAGCGGGCCACTACCTGCTGGCCAGCCGGCCCACCCCGGCGAACAGGTCGGTCTCCCGGTCGATCTCCCCCACCAGCCTCCGGGCCAGGATGTACTCCTCGACCGGGTGGACGGTGCGCGCCACCTCCGGAGGCAGGCCGAACCAGAACTTGGAGTTCGGATCCACCTGGGTGGCGTGGGCCAGCAGGGCCGCCGGCCTCACGTCGGCGTGGCCGGAGATGTCGACGATGGTCGTGATGCGGTCGTCGTGGGAGGGCCGGTCGAACCACTTCTGGTCGTACGGGGACTCGAGGCCGAGCTCGATGAACTTCTCGTGGACGGCCAGCGTCCGGGCCCGCGACCAGACGCTGTAGTACAGCTTGAGCGGCTGCCACGCCGGACCGGCGTCGGGGAAGGCACCCGGGTCCCCGGCGGCGTCGAAGGCGAGCAGGCTCACCTCGTGCACCCGCAGGTGGTCGGGGTGCGGGTACCCCTTCTGGTCGTCGGGATAGGTGACGATCACCTGCGGGCGGGTGCGGCGGATCTCGGCCACCACCCGGCCCACCGCCTCGTCGAGCGGGGCCCGGGCAAACGACTCGGGCCGCTCGTTGGCCTCCGTGTCCGGCATGCCCGAGTCCCGGTAGCCGAGCAGGACCACCTCGTCGTAGCCGATGAGTTCCGCCGATCGGCGCAGCTCCTCGAGGCGCACCTCGGGCAGCCGGTCCCGGACCTCGGGGCGGTCCATCTCGGGGTTGAGGATGTCCCCCTCCTCACCGCCGGTGCAGCACACCAGCACGGTGTGGACGCCCTCGGCGTGGTACCGGGCGACGGTGCCCGCCCCCTTCGACGCCTCGTCGTCGGGGTGGGCGTGCACACACATCAGACAGAGGCGATCCCCGGGCGGCGAGTCCATGCCCGATCACGCTACCCAAGGCGCCCGGCGGCCCCGGGCGCCGGTCCCCGCACATAATTGAATGAATTGCTATCCTTTTAGATTATGACGAAGGGAGCCCGGACCAGGCAGTCCCTGCTGGACAGCGCCGTCCGGCGGTTCGCCGCCAACGGCTACCGCGGCACCTCGGTCTCGGAGGTCGCCCGGGACGTGGGCCTCACGCCCGCCGCCGTCTACGCCTACTTCGGGGGGAAGGAGGAGCTCTTCGCCGCAGCCGTGGACGCCGACGCCGCCGGCCTGATCGAAGGCGCCCTCTCCCCGGTGCTGAGCGGCACCTTCGACATGGAGTGGGCGGGGCTCATCGCCGCCCTGCTCGAGCGCCTCCCCCGGCACCCGCTGGCCCGGCGCCTCCTGTCCGGCCTCGAGCCCGAGCACACGGTGCGGATGCTCGAGATCCCCGCCCTGGCGGAGCTGCGCAAGGGGATAGCCGAGCGGCTGCGCGCCGGCCAGGCGTCCGGTGAGGTGCGCCGCGACATCGACCCGGTCCGCGCCGCGTCGGGGCTGGAGTCGGTGGTGATGGCCATCCTGATCGCCGCCATGCAGACCGGCGTCCCGGCCGAGGGAGAGCGCGCCGAGGGCATCGTCGAGCTCCTGCAGGCCGCGCTGCGCGAACCGCCGCGGTAGCTTGACGCCGGGAGGCGCCATGACTGACGCACTGGGTGAGGCTCGGGAGCGCCGCGCTGGTCTGCGGTCCGCACTCGGGGAGGTGGAACGGTCGCTGGCCAGCCCCGCCGCCGGCCGTACCGACGCGTGGATCAAGACCCTGGCCGGGGACCTGGAGAGGCTCTCCGACGCCCTCGACCTGCACATCCGCACCTCCGAGGCGCCCGGTGGGCTGCTCGACGACGTGATGGAGAGCGAGCCCCGCCTGGCCCACAAGGTGGAGCGGGCCCGGCGCGAGCACCAGGAGCTCCGCTACCGCATGGACAAGGCTCTCGCCGGGCTCGACGGTGACGGCGTGGAGATCCCCAAGGTGCGCGAGCGCGTCGTCGAGGTGCTGGCGGGCATCGTCCGCCACCGCCACCTCGGTGCCGACCTGGTCTACGAGGCGTTCAGCGTCGACATAGAGGCCGCCGACTGAGCGGAACGCCGGGTCAGCTCAGTCTGGTGGCGGGCACCCGGGACACCCGCCCGGAGCGGCGCAGCTCCTCGACGGCGGGGACGGGATCAGGGTCGGAGAAGAGCGTTCCGTCGCTGTAGTCGGAGGGCCGGCCGGTGGGATCGGTGACCCAGTACGACGCCTCGAGCGCGATCCCGTGGGGGTCGGTGAAGTAGATCGAGCGCAGGAAGCCGTGGTCCACGACGTCGGTGACCTCGCAGTTGGCCTCCTTGAGACGGTCCCGCAGGCGGAGCAGGGCGTCCTCGTCGGCGAGGTTGAACGAGAGGTGGTCGAACTGCACCTTGCGGGGGTCGGGCATGCCCGCCGGCACGGCAAAGGGCTCGATCGAGCCCTTGCGGTATTCGAAGAACGCCACCGTGTTCTCGGGGCCGAACTCGAAGAAGTAGTGGCGGAAGCCGGGCCCGGCCAGGTCGGCCACCAGCCGGGCGCCGAGGACGCCGTGGTAGAAGCGGACGGTGGCGTCCATGTCGGGCGTCACCAGGGCCAGGTGGTTGATCCCCCGCCAGAACGGTCGCTCCTCCCGGGGATCGGTGCTGCCTTGGTCGGATGCCATAACCCGAGCCTACGCCCGGGAGCCGCGCGGGCGTAGCCTGTCGGGATGAGCGTGCCCGTCGACTTGGAGAAGCTCCGGGACAGCGTCGAGCGCTTCGGGGCCCTGGCCTACCTGCTCACCACCGGCGCCGACGGCCGGCCCCACGCCGTCTCGGTGCACATGGAGTGGGACGCCGGCCGGCTCGTCACCCGGGCCGGGCGGCGGACGGTCGCCAACGCCGCCGATCGACCCTCGGTGAGCCTGCTGTGGCCTCCGGTGAGCGACGACGGCTTCAGCCTGATCGTGGACGGCTCCGCATCCGTCGACTCGGACCGGATGGCGATCCGTCCGACCACCGCCGTGCTCCACCGCCAGGCGTCGGGGCCGGGAGAGGCGTCGACGTCGGAGTGTGTCGGCGTCCTCGACCACGCCGCCGGGCACTAGCGCGCCGTGCAGGTCGACATCTGGTCCGACGTCGTGTGCCCGTGGTGCTTCATCGGCAAGCGCCGGTTCGAGCAGGCACTGAGCCGGTTTCCCCATCGTGAGCAGGTAAGCATCGTGTGGCGCTCCTTCGAGCTCGATCCCACCGCCCCTCCGGTCCGCCCCGGTGATCCCGCCGAGCGGCTGGCCGCCAAGTACGGGATGACGACCGACCAGGCCCGCGCCGCGTGGGGCCGCCTCACCGAGACGGCCGCGGCCGAGGGCCTGCGCTACCGGTTGGACGCGGCCCGCTCGGGGAACACCTTCGACGCCCACCGGGTCATCCACCTGGCCGGACGGTCCGGGCTCCAGGACGCCGTCGAGGAGGCGCTCATGAACGCCTACCTCTGCGAGGGGGCGGCCATCGGCCGCCACGAGGCGCTCGTCGCTGCGGCCGGGGCCGCCGGCCTCGACGAGGACGAGGTGGCGGCCGTGCTCGACGGAGACGCCTACGCCGACGCCGTGCGCGCCGACGAGGCCGAGGCCGCCGCCCGCGGCATCACGGGCGTGCCGTTCTTCCTGCTCGACGGCCGCTTCGGCGTGCCCGGCGCCCAGGACCCCGACACCCTGCTGGCCGTCCTCAACCGGGCCTGGGAGCGGCGTACGGATCCCACGCCGGCCGGCCCCGCGCCAGCGCGTCCGTCACCAGAGGCCGTACCACCTCGGGGCTGAGCTCGCTCGTCCCGCCGGCGGGGCCGAGGCGGGCCACGGTCGCGCCGGCTCCGCTGAAGGTCCACTTGCCACCGCTGGGCTCGAGGGCGGTCAGCTCTCCCGCCAGGCCGGCCAGGTCCACCCGGGCCGGAGGGCGCCGGGACACCAGCTGCACCCACGTCTCGTAGCGGAAGTACAGCTCGTAGCGGGGCGGGGCCACGATCAGCACCCGGGTCCGATCGGAGCGGTTGTGCACGGCCATGGGATGCACGGGTGTGGTCCGGCGGTGGGTGAACTGCGCCGCCCGTCCCGGCGCCGTCGCCCCCGGCTGCACCGAGACCACCACCAGGTCGACTTCCGGCACGTCCGACAACGTCACCGCCCCGCCCCGCAGGGCCTCCTCGCTCGCTCCGAGGAAGCGGTCCTCCTCCCCCCACAGCTCGGCGTACCGCTCGGGGCGGGCCAGCAGCTCCGGCAGCAGGGCCAGCGCCTCACGGTGCAGGGTGCCGGCCAGGGCGGGGTTGGCGTCGTCGGCGCCGTCCCGGCGCTCGGCCAGCGAGGCGAGCGCGAACGACACCCGGGCCGCCCGGAGATCGCGACCCCGGACGAAGTCGCCCGCCTCGGCCACGGCCAGCAAGGCGTCCTCGGCGGCCAGAGCGCTCTCCGGTGCGGTCAGGGCCGCCAGCGTGACGAGGCCGTCCTGATCGAAGTGGTCGGACGTGACCGCCGCGGCCGCGGGCCACCGCCGGCGGGAGCGCAGGTACCGGAACGCCATGCCTGCCGACAGGTCGTGGCGAAGGGGGGCGGGCGTGGTGCTGCCCGGCCAGTGGGACAGGGTCAACACCGTCGAGGCTAGCGCCGCCCCGTCGGCCATCACGTTGGGCCGGTCCCCGATCTCGGCCAGGGGGACGAACTCGAGGCCGGCGCGGGCCCGGCGCATGACCCGCCGCGCCCCGCGCTATCCCAGCCGGTCGATGCGCCCGGCCAGATCCAGGTCGAGCTGGGTGATGCCACCGGCGCTGTGGGTCGAGAGCGTCAGCTCCACCGTCTTCCAGGAGATGGAGATGTCCGGGTGGTGGTCGGCCTCCTCCGCCAGCTCCGCCACCCGGTTGACGAACTTGATGGCGTCGGCGAAGTCGTTGCGGGTGACGGTCCGGCGCAGCGCCCATCCCTCCCGCTTCCATGCCAGGTCGGTGAGCGCCCGCTCGATGACGTCGTCGTCGAGAAGATCCGGCATGAAGCGCACGCTACCCTCACGGGCGGTGACCGAGGGCGGGGCGGGCGCGGCGGACCCCGAGGCCCAGGCCCTGATCGACGCCTGGCTCGGCGAGGAGATCGAGGAGTCGCCGACCCGGGCCTCGGCCCTCGGCATCGAGGGCCACGACGAGGAGCTCGGTGAGTTCGGGGAGGCTGCCTTCGTCCGCCGGGCGGCGTCGGCCCGTCATTGGGCTGAGACGCTGCGCGGAGTCGATGGCCGCGCTCTCAGCCGCGAGCGCGCCGTCGACCGCGACCTGGTTCTGTCCGCCCTGGCCGGTCGCGTGGCCATGGAGGACTGGGAGGCGTGGCGGCGCGACCCCGCCGTATACCTGGACCCCTGCCTCGGGGGAGTGCACGTGTTGTTCGTGCACCGGCTGCGCCCGATGGCAGAGCGGGCGGCCGCCGCCGCGTCCCGTCTGGGCCAGGTGCCCGCCGCCCTCGACGCCGCCCGGCGCCAACTCGACCCCACGCTGGTGAACGACGTCATCCGCGACCGCGCCGTCGGGCAGTGCGCCGCCGCCGGCGTCTACGTGCGCGACCTGCTGCCAGGCGAGATACCGCCGGGTCCGGACCGTGACGCGGTTGCCGATGTCGGCGCGGTCGCCGCGGCCGCCTTCGAGGGACTGGCGGCCCACCTCACCGACATGCGCCCGACCGGCACCTACGCCATCGGCGAGCAGCGCTACAGCGCCCTGCTGCGTGACCGGGAGCTGCTCGGCTACGGCGCCGCCGGCCTGCGAGACCGGGGCCGGGCGGCGTGGGACGAGCTCGACGGGCGCATGACCGAGGTGGCCCGCCGCCTCGGTCACGACCGGTGGCGCGACGCCCTGGACGCGGTACAGGACCGGCACCCGGCCACACCCGAGGAGATGCTCCGGGGCTACACCGCCATGACCGAGCGGTGCCGCGCCTTCCTCGTCGAGCGCGACCTGGTGACGATCCCCGAGGGGGAGTCGGTCTCGGTCGAGCCCAGCCCGCCCTACCAGCGCCCGGTGCTGGCGGTGGCCTCGTACCTGGCCCCACCGCCGTTCCGGCCCGGGCGGCTCGGCCATTTCTTCGTGCCGTTCCCGCCCGACGGCGTCGGCGCCGAGCAGCTCCGACAGCGGCTGGCCACCAACAGCTACGCGGCGATGGCCACCATCTCCGCCCACGAGGCCTATCCCGGGCACCACTGGCACCTGGTCTGGTCACAGGAGAACGCCCCGCCCGTACGGTCGGTGGTCCGCACGCCGTACTTCAGCGAGGGATGGGCGCTGTTCGCCGAGCAGATCATGGCCGAGGCCGGCTTCTTCGCCGACGACGCCGAGATGCTCTCCTATCTCGACGCCCGCATCTTCCGCGCCGCCCGGATCGTCGTCGACACCGGGCTGCACTGCGGGGACATGACCGTCGAGGAGGCCGTGACCCACCTGGTCGGACACACCGGGCTGTCGGAGGCCACCGCCCGGGCCGAGGTCACGCGCTACTGCGCCTGGCCCACCCAGTCGGCGTCGTACCTGACCGGCGCCCTCGAGCTCGACCGGATGCGGACGCGCTACGTCGGGGAGGGCCGGGGGGACGGGCGTCGCTTCAACGACGAGGTGGCGGCAACCGGTTCGCTGCCGCTGGGCCTGGCCGAGCGCTGCTTGCTCCCCGCCGCGGCGGCGTAGGCCGGCCCCCCCGCCAACCGCTCCTACCGGACGCGGAAACCTCCGCCGCCCTCGATGTCCTCGTCGTAGACGTCGACGGAGCGCACCGCCGCCCAGCGCGGCCCCTTCCGGCACCAGGCCACGGCGGCGTCCACCGCCTCCGTCTCCCCTTCGAACACCGCCTCCACGCTGCCGTCGGCGCAGTTGCGGACCCACCCCGACAACCCGAGGCGCTCGGCCTGGCGCCGGCAGCTCTCCCGGTAGCCGACGCCCTGCACCCGGCCCCCCACCACGACCCGCCGCCGTTCGTCCATGGCCGGGCTACAGGTTGGCGGTGGCCTCTTCGAGGAGATCGGCAAAGCGGGCCTGCGCCGCCGCCCGCCGGGTCGGGATGTGCTCGGTCGGCACGTCCACCGGCTTGTACTGCTTGAGGATCTGGCGGGCCACCGTGACCTTGTGGACCTCGTCGGGACCGTCGTAGATGCGCGCCGCCCGGGCGGCGCGGTACATGTGCTCGAGAGGCAGGTCGGTCGAGAACCCGAGCGAGCCGTGCACCTGGATGGCCCGGTCGATCACGTTGTAGAGCACCTGGGCGCCCCAGTACTTGATCATGGCGATCTCGACCCGGGCCGCCGGCGCCCCCACCTGGTCCATGCGCCAGGCGGCGTAGAGGGTCATCAGCCGGGCCGCCGTCATCTCCGCCGTCGACTCCGCCACCCAGTTCTGGATGGTCTGCTTCTCGGCCAGGTACGAGCCGTGGGTGAACCGCGACACCGCCCGCTCGCACATCATGTCGAAGGCCCGGCGGGACTGGCCCAGCCAGCGCATGGCGTGGTGGATGCGGCCCGGGCCCAGCCGCTTCTGGGCCAGCAGGAAACCCTCCCCCTCCCGGCCGACCAGGTTGTCGACGGGCACCCGGACGTCGCGGTAGATCACCTCCGAGTGGCCCCCGTACTGGCCGAAATGGGGCTCGGGGTGCTCCATGGTGGGAATGTCGCGCACGATGTCCACGCCGGGCGTGTCGGTCGGCACGATGATCATCGACGTGCCCTGGTAGGGGTGCACGTCGGGATTGGTCACCGCCATCAGCACGAGGAAGTCGGCCACCGATCCGTTGGAGGTGAACCATTTGTGCCCGTTGATCACCCACTGGTCCCCGTCCCGCACGGCGCTGGTCCGGATCAGGGTGGGGTCGGCTCCGGCGCCGGGCTCGGTCATCGAGAAGGCGCTGCGCAGCCGGCTGTCCAGCAGGGGCTGGAGCCACTTCTCGCGCTGCCACTCCTTCTCGGGGTCCGACTCGATGCCCACGGCGATGATCTCGGCGTTGCCCGAGTCGGGGGCGTTGTTGCCGAACACGAACGGCGCCATGGAGCACTGCCCGAGGATCTCGTGCATCAGGCCCAGCTTCACCTGGCCGAAGCCGCCCCCGCCCAGCGCAGGCGGCAGGTGGGCCGCCCACAGGCCCTGGTCCTTCACCTGCTGCTGCAGAGGGCGCACCGCCCGCAGGAAGGTCGGATGGTCGAGGTCGAGGGTCTCGAGCGGGATGATCTCCTCGCGGACGAAGGTCCGCATCCACTCGAGCTTGGCCTCAAACTCCGGTTCGGTCGAGAAGTCCCACGCCATGGGACCGAAGCTACTTGAGGATCAGATGGCCGAGCCGCCGGGACGCGACCGACAGCCCGATCACGGCCATGGCCCCGAGGTAGGCGGCGTGGCCGAGCATGGCCCAGTTCACCCCTCCGAGGTCGAGGCCGCGGATCAGGGCCACCGCCTGGTACAGGGGAACCACCCGCACCAGGTCCCGCAGGGCGCCGGGGTACACCGACAGCGGATAGAAGGTGGCGGAGAACAGGAACATCGGCATCAGGGCCAGATTGACGAAGTCGAAGTCCTGCCAGCTGCGCATGAAGGTCGTCGACGCCATGGCCACCGCGGCGAAGGCGAAGGCCTCGAGCACCGCCGCCGGCACCGCCAGCAGGGCCCACGGCGAGTGCACCAGGCCCATCATCGCCATCACCAGCAGGAACACGGTGGAGTAGATCCCGCCCCGGGAGACCGCCCACGAGATCTCCCCGAGCGCCACGTCCTGGGCCTCCAGCGGCGTGGCCAGGACGGCGTGGTACACCTTGGCGAACTTGAGCTTGAAGAACACGGCGAAGGTGCCGTCCATCACCGCCCCGTTCATCGCCGACGAGGCCATGAGCGCCGGCGCCACGAAGGCGGTGTAGGTGATCAACCGGCCGTCGGGCCCGGCCACCTTGCCGGCGAGCTTGCTGATGCCCACGGTCACGGACAGCAGGTAGAAGAGCGGCTCGAAGAAGCCCGACACGAACATGAGCCACATCCGCCGGTAGGCGAAGGCGTTGCGCTCGACCAGGTGCCGGGCCCGCCGGCCACCGAGGCCCAGCGGCGGCAGCACCCGCCGCCCGAGGGCGGCGTCGGCCAGGGTGGCGGGCGCGGTCACGCCGCCAACCGGCGTCTGAAGGTGCGCCGGCCCACGATCACTCCGAGGGCGATGCAGCCCGCCAGGTAGGCGGCGTGGCCCACGCTGGCCGCCACTGCGGCGTTGCCCAGCGACAGTGCCCGGGACAGGGCCACCCCGTGCCACAGCGGGGTCACGTACGCCAGCGGGCGCAGCCAGCCGGGGAGCTGGGTGATCGGGAAGAAGGTCCCCGAGAACAGGAACATCGGGATCACGACGAAGCGGAACACGGCAATCAGCGGCTGGTCGGTCTCCCGGGTGGCGGTGAAGGCGGCCACCGGCGCCGCCATGGCCATCCCGGTCAGGACCGCGACCGGCACCGCCGCAATCACCTCGGGGGACCGCGGGGCCCCGAAGGCGGCCATCACCCCGAGGAAGATCGTCGACACCAGCGCCACCCGGGTGGCCATCCACAGGAGATGGCCGTAGAGCACGTCGGTCACCCGCAGGGGCGTCGCCAGCATGGCGTGATAGGTGCGGATCCACTTGATCCCACCCATGACCGGGAAGGCGCCCTCGATGGCCGCCATCTGCATGGCCGCCGCCGCCATCAGCCCGGGGGCGATGAACTGCAGGTAGGTCACGCCCCCCAGCCGGGCCGCCGAGGCCCCGTGGCGGTTGACGAGGCTGCCCAGGCCGAGACCCATGGCGGCCAGGAACAGCGCCGGCGTGAGGAACCCGGTGGCCAGGCTGGCCCGCCAGATGCGCCGGTACTGGTAGGACCAGTACGAGTAGGAGCGCAGGGTCCGGCTGAGGGTGGTGCCGCCCGTGGCGGTGGTCGCGGTCACGGGTGCCGGCGGGCCATCAGTCGATCAGGGTGCGGCCGGTGAGATGGAGGAACACGTCCTCCAGCGTGCTCCGGCGCACGAACGACACCAGCGGGGTCAGGCCCCGGCTCTGGACCTCGCGCTCGGCCCGGTCCCCGTCGCTCGTGTACACGAGCAGCCGGTCGGGCAGGATCTCGATCCGCTCCCCCAACCCCGCCAGCTTCTCCGCCATGGTCGTGTGGTCGTCGACGGCGAAGCGCAGCTCGAGCACCTCCCGGGTCGAGTAGCGGTCGATCAGCTGTCGGGGGGAGCCCTCGGCGGCGATGACGCCCTTGTCCATGATCACCAGCCGGTCGCAGAGCTGCTCGGCCTCGTCCATGTAGTGGGTGGTGAGGACGAGGGTGACGCCCTGCTGCTTCAGGCGGTACAGGCGGTCCCACAGCAGGTGCCGGGCCTGGGGGTCGAGGCCGGTGGTCGGCTCGTCGAGCAGCAAGAGCTCGGGCTCGCTGATCAGCGAGCGGGCGATGGTGAGGCGCCGCTTCAGGCCCCCCGACAGCGGGTCGACCTTCTCCCCGGCCCGGTCCGACAGCTGGGCAAACTCCAGGAGCTGCCCGGCCCGCTCCCTGATGACCTTCCGGGGCAGGTCGAAGTAGCGCCCGTACACCAGCAGGTTGTCGAGCACGGTCAGCTCGAGGTCGAGGGTGTCGTCCTGGGGGACCAGCCCGATCCGGCTGCGGATGCGGGACCCGTCGGTGGCGGGATCGAGCCCCAGCACCCGCAGGGTGCCGGAGGTGACCGGCGACATGCACGCGATCATCCGCATGGTCGAGGTCTTCCCGGCCCCGTTGGGGCCGAGGAATCCGAACGCCTCCCCCGCCGCCACGTCGAAGTCGATCCCGTCGACGGCCACGAAGCCCCCGAAGGACTTGGTCAGGCCGCGGGCCGAGATCAGCGGCTCTACGGACGCGGCGGACGGGGAGGGAAAGGCGGGCAAGGACGCCGACTGTACCGACGCCCTGTGACGCGGCACTAACGGAAATCCCGGGACCGGCCCGACGTCAGGCCCAGGTCGAGCGGGGCCAGGCGCTGCGCCACCACCGCCACCGCCCCGTCGGAGCGCTCCAGCCGCCCGGTCACGATCAGCCCCGGGGACAGCCGGGCCACCCGCCGGTGGCGGGCCCACGCCCCCGGGGAGCAGATGACGTTGACCATCCCGGTCTCGTCCTCCAGGTTCATGAAGATGGTCCCCCCGGCGGTGGAGGGGCGCTGGCGGTGGGTCACCACCCCTCCCACCGTCACCCGGGAGCCGTCCGGCAGGTCGTTGAGGGCAGCGGCGCTGACCGCGCCGATCCCGTCCAGCCGGGGCCGGGCGAACTCCGCCGGGGACCACCGGCCCGAGACCCCCGTGGACCACAGGTCGGCGGCCGCCTCCTCGACGTCGGTCATGGCCGGCAGCTCGGGCGCCACCGCCCCCTCGACCACGCCGGGCAGCTTCCCCGGGCCCGAGCGGGCCAGGGCGCCGGCGGCCCACAGCGCCTCCCGCCGCTCCACCCCGAAGCAACCGAGCGCCCCCGCCGTCGCCAGCGCCTCCAGCTGGGGCTCGGACAGGCCCACCCGCTGGGCCAGGTCCTCGAGGGACGAGTACGGCCGCCCCGCCGCGATCTTCCTGGCCAGCTCCTCTCCGACGTTGCGCACGTACTCCAATCCCAACCGGACGACAGGCTGGTCTGAGGTCGGCGGGGCTGGGGTCCCCGCCGGCAGCGGCGGAGTTCGGCGGGAACCGGGTGCCCGCCGCCATGAGAGGTCGCAGCACCAGTCGCTGGCGTTGACGTCGGGGCCCAGGATCGTGATCCCGTGGCGGCGGGCGTCGGCCACCAGGGTCTGGGGGGACCAGAACCCCATCGGCTGGGCGTTGAGCAGGCCGGCGTAGAACGCCGCCGGGTAGTGCAGCTTGAGCCAGGCGCTGGAGTACACCAGGTAGGCGAAGGACACCGAGTGGCTCTCGGGGAACCCGAAGTTGGCGAAGGCGGCCAGCTGGGACCAGATGGCGTCGGCGGTGTGGCCTCTGATACCTCTCTCCGCCATCCCGTCGTACAGCCGGGCCTTCAGCGCCTCCATCCGCTCGGTCGAGCGCTTCGAGCCCATGGCCTGGCGCAGCTGGTCGGCCTCGGCGGCGGTGAAGCCGGCCACGTCGATGGCCATCTGCATCAGCTGCTCCTGGAACAGCGGCACGCCGAGGGTCTTCTTCAGGCTCTTCTCCAGCAGCGGGTGGAGGTAGGTCACCTCCTCCTGCTGGTTGCGCCGGCGGATGTAGGGATGCACCGACCCGCCCTGGATGGGTCCGGGGCGGATCAGCGCCACCTCCACGACCAGGTCGTAGAAGCCGCGGGGCTTCAGGCGGGGAAGGGTGGCCATCTGGGCCCGGCTCTCCACCTGGAACACGCCCACGGAGTCGGCCCGGCACAGCATGTCGTAGACCTCCTCCTCCTGGTCGAGGGCGCCGAGGTCGACGGTCACGCCGTGGTGGCGGCGGATCATCTTCAGCGCCTCGTGCACGGCCGAGAGCATCTGCAGCCCGAGCAGGTCGAACTTCACCAGTCCCACCGCCGCGCAGTCGTCCTTGTCCCACTGCAGCACGCTGCGGTTGGGCATGCGCGCCCACTCCACCGGGCACACCTCGACCACCGGCCGGTCGCAGATGACCATTCCGCCGGAGTGGATCCCGAGATGGCGGGGGAAGCCCTGCACCTGGCGCGCCAGGTCCAGCACGGGAGCCGGGATGTCGCAGTCGGCCGCCGCCCCCTCCATCCCCACCCACATGTCCATCTGCTTGGACCAGGCGTCGAGCTGCCCGGGAGGGTGCCCCAGCGCCCGGCCCATGTCGCGCACCGCCGAGCGGGGCCGGTAGGTGATCACGTTGCACACCTGGGCGGCGCGCTCGCGCCCATAGAGCCCGTATACGTACTGGATGGCCTCCTCCCGGCGTCCGGCCTCGATGTCCACGTCGATGTCGGGAGGGCCGTCCCGCTCGGGGCTCAGGAAGCGCTCGAACAGAAGGCCCAGCTTCACGGCGTCGGCGTTGGTGATCCCGAGGGCGAAGCACACCGCCGAGTTGGCGGCCGACCCCCTCCCCTGGCAGAAGATGTCGTTCTTCCGGCAGAACTCGACGATGTCCCAGACCACGAGGAAGTAGCCGGGGAAGCCGAGCTGCTCGATCACCTCCAGCTCGTGGTCGATCTGGGCCCAGGCCCCCGGGACCCTCTCGGCCCCACCTTCACCAGCAGGGCGGGGGCCGTAGCGCTGCTCGGCGCCCCGGTGGACGAGCATGCGGAGGTAGGTCATCTCGGTGTGACCGGGCGGCACCGGCCAGTCCGGCAGCTGGGGCGCCACCAGCTTGAGGTCGAAGGCGCACGCCAGGCCCAGCTCCGCCGCCCGCTCGACGACGCCGGGGTAGCGCGCCATCCGCCGGGCCTGCTCGGCACCGGAACGGAGGTGGGCGCCGGCCGCCGCCGGCAGCCACCCGTCCATCTCGTCGAGGCTGCGCCGGGCCCGCACCGCCGCCAGCGCCCCCGCCAGCTTCCAGCGGTCGGCGGACGCGTAGTGGACGTTGTTGGTCGCCACCGGCTCGACATGGCGCGACAGGGCCAGCCGCATCAGGGCGTCGTTGCGCGCCGAGTCCAGGGGGTCGCCGTGGTCCCACAGCTCCACCACGACGTTGTCCCGCCCGAACGTCTCCACCAGGCGGTCGAGCTGGCGCGCCGCCGCCGCGGGACCATCGTCAACCAGCGCCTGCACCACCGCGCCCTTCCGGCATCCGGTCAGCACCACCCAGTGGCCGCCGTGGTGGCGGGACAGCAGCTCCAGGTCGGCGATCGGCCTGCCCTTCTCCCCTCCCGCCATCTGCGCCTCGCTGATCGTGCGCGCCAGCCGGGCATAACCCGCCGGATCGCGCGCCAGCACCACCAGATGGCTGCCGGGCGGATCCGCCAGGCCATCAACCTGGCCGGGCACCCCGACCCGGCCTCCTTCCGGGCGTGGGGCCCCAGCCCCACGCCGGGCCGTTCCCACGGGAGCGCGCTTCAGCCCCAGAGTCAGCTCCGCTCCGAACACCGTGGGCAGCCCCGCCGCCGCGGCCGCCTCGGAGAACCGCACGACCCCGGCCAGGTTGTCGTGGTCGGTTATCGCCAGCGCCGACAGCCCGCGCCGCACCGCCTCGTCCACCAGCTCGTCCGGATGCGACGCCCCGTCCAGGAAGCTGAAGTTCGTATGGCAGTGCAGCTCTGCATATTCATGGCGGCGGGCACCGGGTTCCTTCGGAACTCGCCCGCCGCTGCCGGCGGGGTCCCCAGCCCCGCCGGCGCCCTCACCACTCAGTCGTTGCTTTCCTTGGGCGCGCCGGTGGTCGTCGATGAGCTTCTTGCGGGCGAGCGGGTTGGGGTCGGTGCTGCGGCCCTGCAGGCGCTCCTCGAGCTCGCGCCACGGGACCGGCGGGTTGTTGTACGCCACTAGTCGTAGACCGCCTCGACCGACCAGCTCCCCTGCTCCACCGCCAGCAGCACGGCCCGCCCGTCGTCGGTGACCACCTGCATGCGTGCCCGCCGGCGCTGGGCCTCCGGGTCCCACCACCGCTCGTGGCACGGCCACGGCGCCGACCACGACACGACCGCCGCCCCGTCGAGGGTGGCCGGCGCCACCGCCACCTCCGCCCGGCCGGTGACCACGACCGGGTCCCCCGCCGCGTCGAGCAGTGCCGCGGTGCCTCCCGAGACCAGGGTCGGGGCCGGGGGCGGCACCCGTCCCGGCCACGGCAGCTCCGGGGGGCGGAGCGGCCCTCCCCTGTCCCCCCACGCCACCGCCCGCACGCGCTCCCCCGGGGCCCGGCCCCCCTCGACCACCGCGGTCAGCACCCCGTCCGGCCCCAGCAGCCCCTGGAGGCGGGCCAGCACCCGGGCGGCCCGGCGGTCGGCCTCGGCCACCCCGCCCCAGAACCCCTGCTGGCTGCCCTGGTCGGCCACCACCTCCTCGGGCACCAGGCGCAGCAGGGTGACGCCGGCGGTGGGGCGCGGCCCGACCGGCCCCGAGATCCACCCGTCCAGCTGCCAGCGCACCCGCTCGGCCAGGGTGGCGGCGCCGAAGGTCCCGTCGTGGCGCCAGCAGCGCGACAGCAACTCCCCGTGCTCCGACTCCGCCTCGATGCGCACGAGCGTGCACTGCAGCCCCCGCTCGGCCAGCCCCTCGTGGAGGCGGTCGGCCAGGGCCTTGGCGGCGAAGGCGGCGGTGTCCACCCGCTCCACGGGTGGGTCGAGCTCGACGCTGACGGTCAGGTCGTCGGGGGGCCGGCGGGCGTCGAGGGGGCGCAGCTCGAGGCCCCGGGCCAGACGATGGGCGGCCGCCCCCGCCCCGCCGAAGCGGGCCAGGACCCGGGGGGCGGGCAGCGCCGCCAGCTGGCCGAGGGTCCGGATCCCGAGCCGGCCGAGCAGGCCGGCCAGCTCCTCGGCTCCCTCCAGGCCGGAGATGTCGAGGGCCCCCACCGGCAGCGGGGCCAGGAACTCGGGGGTCTCCCCGGGCGGGACCACCCGCCCCCGCCGGGCGGCCAGGGTGGCGGCGAAACGTCCCTCGGCAATGCCCACCAGCCCGGCCGGGCAC
>DASUHN010000119.1 GCA_036273495.1 Acidimicrobiales bacterium
AGAACGCCGTCACACCCCCGGCGTAGGTTGGGTTAAATGCGGTGGGGTCCCATCCGGCGCGTGCTGCCCTACGTCCGCCCGTACCGCCGGCAGATGGTCGTTATGACCCTGGCGGCCCTGGGCGCCCTGGGGGCGGTGACCTCTATACCCCTGGTCATCCGGGCCGTGATCGACGGGCCGGTGGCCCGCCACGAGCACGGGGGGCTGGCGGCCCTGACCGGGCTGGCCCTGGCCCTGGGGCTCGGGGAGGGGCTGCTCCTCTGGCTGCGCCGGCGGGTCCTGGCCAACGCCGCCACGGGCATGGAGGCCACCATCCGCAACGACCTCTACGCCCACCTCCAGCGCCTGCCGGTCTCGTTCCACGCCGAGTGGCAGTCGGGCCAGCTCCTCTCCCGGGCCACGACCGACCTGTCGACGATCCGGCGCTTCGTGGGCTACGGGCTCGTCTACCTGGTGGTGAACATCGCCACCTTCGCCGGGGTGCTGGCCGTCCTCCTCCATCTCAACCTGGCCCTCGGCCTGGTGACCGGGGCCGCCGCCGTGCCGATCCTGATCACCGGGCGGAACTTCGAGCGGGAGTACCACGGCGTGGCCCGCCGGGTGCAGGACCTCCAGGGGGACCTGACGACCCTCGTCGAGGAGGCGGCCGGCGGCATCCGGGTGATCAAGGCGTTCGGGCGCCACGGGCCCGAGGCGGCGAGGTTCGGTGGGCAGGCGCGGGTGCTTCGCACTACTGCGCTGGAGACGGTGCGGCTCCGGGGGCGCTTCTACGCCCTGCTCGGGCTGATCCCCAACGTGACGCTGGCGGTGGTGCTGCTGGGCGGGGGCGTGGCCGTGAGCCACCACCTGCTCACCCTCGGCGGCCTGGTGGCGTTCGTGTCGCTGTTCCTCATGCTGGTCTGGCCGGTGGAGAGCCTCGGGGAGATCCTGGCCATGGCCCAGGAGGCGTCGACGGCCATCGAGCGGATCTGGGAGGTGTTCGACACCAGCCCCGAGATCGTCGACGCCCCCCACGCCGTGGTGCTGGCGAGCGTCGAGGGCCGGCTGGACTTCGAGGGCGTGCGCTTCACCTATCCGGGCGCGGCCACCCCGACCCTGGCCGGCGTCGACCTGCGCATCGAGCCCGGGGAGACGGTGGCCCTGGTCGGCGCCACCGCGTCGGGGAAGTCGACGCTGATCTCGCTCGTGCCCCGCCTCCACGACGTGACGGGCGGGCGCATCGCCCTCGACGGCACCGACATCCGCGACCTCACCCTCGGCTCCCTGCGCTCCCACATCGGCGTGGCCTTCGAGGACCCGACCCTGTTCTCCGCCAGCGTGCGGGAGAACCTGCTGATCGGCTGCCCCACGGCCGGGGACCGGGACATAGCCGTGGCGCTGGAGACGGCCCAGGCCCAGTTCGCCTACGAGCTGCCCTGGGGCCTCGACACCCGCGTCGGGGAGCAGGGGCTGTCGCTGTCGGGCGGCCAGCGCCAGCGCCTGGCCCTGGCCCGCGCCATCCTCGGGCGGCCCCGCGTGCTCGTGCTCGACGACCCCCTCTCCGCCCTCGACGTGCACACCGAGGCGCTGGTGGAGGAGGCGCTGGCCCGGATCCTGGCCGGCACCACCGCCCTCGTCGTCGTCCACCGGCCCTCCACCCTGGCCCTGGCCGACCGGGTGGCCTTCCTGGCCGACGGGCGGGTGGCCGCCACCGGCTCCCACCATGACCTCCTCGAGTCGGTTCCCGCCTACCGCGCCGTGCTGGCCCAGGAGGCCGACGACGCCGGCAACCTCGCCGGGGCGGAGGTCGGGGCGTGAAGGACGGCACCCAGCGCGCGGGGGTTCATCCAGCGATGACCGCGCCGCCGTAGCTATGGCCGGAAGGGCTTGAACCAGTCCTCGTACCTGAGGTTGGCGAAGTTCAGGTCGTGGGTCGTGTCGTCCTCCACCCCGTCGAAGGCCGGATGGAACAGGAATTCGTGGTCCAGGTCCTCGAAGTGGATGTTGCGGAACAGATCGAAGTCGAGCTCCTCGTCGGGCTCAGCCAGCACCTCGGCGGTTTCCAGCAGTCCGTGAAGGGCCAGCTCCTGGGCCGTTGACTCCAGTGGGCCTGGATCCTGGCCCCCCAACTTGCCGATCACGGAGTCCAGCACCAGCAGGAACCGGTCGAGGAAGGCCGCGTCGTAACGATGCCGGTACCGCGTGGGTAGGAACCGGTTCTCGATCAGGAACTCGACCAGGGTCATGTCGAGCCGACCACCGTCCGCCAGCGCCACCTGTTGCTGGGTCCAGTCGACAGCAGCCGCGAGAGCCTTCTTCTCGTCCCGCCCCAGTGCCGAGTCGAACCACCCGCTGATCCTGTCGCTCACGTGACCCCTTCTCCCCTGATGAGGGAGGCTATTCCGAGCCGACGTCATCCGGCCTGGTCCCGCCCCGGACGGCCCGTGCAACCGGCCGGAGCCAACCCGGTAATTCAGCGTGGGCGGTCACACGTCCGGCGTAGGTTGAGCCAAATGCGGTGGGGGGCCCACGCCGGTACGGAGGTCAGGGCGTGAAGGACCAGGGGCTGGCGGCCGCCCAGTGGCGGGGCGTGGCGGCCGAGGACGCCGACCAGATCACCGCCCCGGTGAGCGCCCTCCTCCGAGGGCGGAGCCACCGGCTCCTCCGCTCCCTCCTCCGGCCCCACAAGCGGGGCCTGCTGCTGGCCGGGGCGCTCATCGTCGCCTTCGACATAGCCAGCATGGTCGGGCCCTTCCTCGTCCAGCAGGGCATCGACCGCGGCCTCCCGCCGCTCCTGCACCACCACCGGCTGATGCCGCTGCTGCTCATCTCAATCGGCCTGGCAGTGGCGGGCGCCGGCCAGGCCCTCTCGGACTACGCCTTCACCCGGGTCACGGGGCGGGTCGGCCAGGACGTGCTGCTGGACCTGCGCGAGAGGGTGTTCGACCACTTCCAGCTGCTCAGCATCAGCTTCCACGAGCGCTACACCTCCGGCCGGGTCATCTCCCGCCTGACGTCCGACGTGGACGCCATCACCGAGCTGTTCCAGGACGGACTGCAGGTCCTGGTGTGGGCGCTGCTCACCATCGCCAGCGTGGCGGTGCTGATGCTCTGGCTCGACCCGGTGCTGGCGGCGGTGGTGTTCCTCGCCTCCCCGTTCGTGCTGCTGCTCTCCCGGTGGTTCCGTCACAACTCGGCGCTGGCGTACCGGGCCACCCGGGAGGCCATAGCCCTCGTGATCGTGCACTTCGTCGAGTCGCTGGGCGGGATCCGCGCCGTGCAGTCGTTCCGGCGCGAGCCCCGGAACCAGGAGATCTTCGAGACCCTGAACGAGAGCTACCGCAACACCACGGCGTGGACGATCCGGCTGGGCGCCGTATACGGCCCGGGTGTGAAGGCGATGGGGAACGCCGCCCTGGCCGCCGTGCTGCTGGTCGGTGCCATCCGAGTCGAGCACGGGCGGATCACCGTGGGGATCCTGGCCGCGTTCGTGCTCTACCTGCGCCGCTTCATCGACCCGATCCTCGACCTCAGCCAGTTCTACAACCTGTTCCAGGCCGCGGCAGCGGCGTTCGAGAAGCTGTCCGGCGTGCTGGAGGAGGAGCCGGCGGTGCCGGAGCCCGCGGCCGGAACGGCAGTCGTCCCGCCGGCGGCGGCACCGGGGCGCCCGATCGGCTCGGTGGCCCTGCGCGGCGTGAGCTTCGGCTACCGCGACAACCTCGTCCTCGAGGACATGGATCTGGTCGTGCCGGCCGGCCAGACGCTGGCGCTGGTGGGCGAGACCGGCGCCGGCAAGACCACCGTGGCCCGCCTGATGGCCCGCTTCTACGACCCGACCGCGGGGACGGTCACCCTCGACGGCGTCGACCTCCGCCGGATCACGCGTGAGGAGCTGCGCCGGCGGGCGGTGATGGTGACGCAGGAGGGCTTCCTGTTCTCCCGCCCGGTCGGGGAGAACATCGAGTTCGGCCGGCCCGGCGCCTCCCGGGACGAGGTGATGGGGGCGGCCCGAGCGGTGGGCGCGGACCGCTTCATCGCCGGACTGCCCGCCGGCCTCGACACGCCCGTCGGCAAGCGGGGTGGGGCGCTGTCGGCGGGGCAACGGCAGCTGATCTCGTTCGCCCGGGCGTTCCTGGCCGACCCCGACGTGCTGATCCTCGACGAGGCCACCGCCTCGCTGGACATCCCCAGCGAGCGGCTGATCCAGCGGGCGCTGCGGACCCTGCTGGCGGAGCGGACGGCGGTGATCATCGCCCACCGCCTGACCACGGTGGAGATAGCCGACCGGGTGGTGGTCGTCGACGCCGGTCGGATCGTCGAGGACGGCACGCCGACCGAGCTCCTCTCCCACGCCAGCCGGTACCACGACCTGCACACGGCGTGGGAGGACAGCCTGGTCTGACGCCCGAACAACCGTGTGTGTATGCAGACGCGAAACCGCCGGGCCGCCACCCGTGAAGCACACGGATGATCGGCCCGGCGGTCGGTACGTCCAGATCTACGCGGCCAGCTCCAGCTGGAGCTCACCGTCGGCTGCAGGAGCCTCGACGGGATCGGGACGCCGGCGCGCCACCAGCACCGCCACCACGAACGCCCCGAGAGCGACGACAGCCGAGATCCGGAACCCGGCGTCGTAGCCCGAGGTGAGGGCCTGGTGGGCGATGCGGCCCGCCACCGCCGGGCTGGAGGTGACCAGCCCGTGCGCCGCCGCGGCCGCGGTCAGCGTGGCCCGGTGGGCGGCGGTGACGGATGTGGCCACT
>DASUHN010000120.1 GCA_036273495.1 Acidimicrobiales bacterium
CGCTGTCTCCCAAGATGGTGATACTCGACCTCCGCGACCACGCCTTCGCCAAGGCACCGTACCTGCTGGCCGGCTCGGCGGAGGAGCGGGAGAAGCTGCCCGAGGCGGTGCGCGCCGAGGCGGAGCGGATGGACGTGGCGCCGGCGGTGCGGCAACGGCTGATCGCTCTCGACGCCTCCACCATCCACCGCCTCCTGGTGCGCCACCCCGGCAACGCCAGCCGCTTCCGCCACCACCGCCACAACCGCCTGCCCCACGACGTGGTCGTCGTCGACGAGACGTCGATGGTGTCGCTGTGGCTGACGGCGCGCCTGGCCGAGGCGGTCCGGCCCGACGCCCGTCTCGTCCTCGTCGGGGACCCCCGGCAGCTGGCGTCGGTCGAGGCGGGGGCGGTGCTCGGGGACATCGTCGCCGCCCCCGCCTTGGCGGAGGACATCGTCCCCCTGCGGGCCAACCACCGCTTCCACGGCGCCCTGGCCGAGCTGGCCTCCGCCATCCAGTCCGGGGACGGGGACGCCGCCCTCGGGGTGCTCGGGGGCGGTGACGCCTCCGTGGGGTGGCTGCCCGTCGACGTCACCACTGCGCCGGCCTCGGCGCTGGACCGGGTACGGGAGGTGGTGTGCGCCGCCGGGGTGGGCCTGGTCGAGGCGGCCCGCGCCGGGGACGCCCCCGGTGCCCTCGCCGCCCTGGGCCGCTTCCGCCTCCTGTGCGCCCACCGCCGGGGGCAGGCGGGCGTGGCGGTGTGGAACCCGAGGATCGAGGAGTGGCTGGGAGCCGAGATCGAGGGCTTCTCCTCCGACGGGGCGTGGTACGTGGGCCGGCCGGTGATCGTGACCGCCAACGACTACAGCCTGCGGCTCTTCAACGGTGACACCGGCGCAGTGGTGGCACGCGACGACGGCGGGATCGGTGTGGCCTTCCGCCGGGGTGGCGCCGTCGTGCGCGTGAGCCCGTCCCGACTGGCGGCGGTGGACACGGTGTTCGCCATGACCGTGCACAAGGCCCAGGGATCCGAGTTCGACGAGGTGGCGGTCGTGCTCCCCGAGCCCTCGTCGCGGATCCTCACCCGGGAGCTGCTCTACACGGCGGTGACGCGCGCCCGGGACCGGGTGACGCTGGTCGGCTCGGCCGAGGCCGTGCACGCCGCCGTGGAGCGGCCGGTGGCCCGGGCCTCGGGCCTGACCGGCCGGCTGTCGGGCATAGTTCGGCGATGAACGTACGGGTCACCGAGGAGCGCGCCGCCGAGATCTTCGAGTCCTGCCGCAACTGGGGACGGTGGGGCGCCGACGACGAACGCGGGGCCCTCAACCTCCTGACGCCGGAGCGGGTGAGCCGGGCGGCGTCCCTGGCCCGCGCCGGCCGGGTGGTCTCGTGCGGGCGGGAGCTGCCGGTGGTCGCCGGGCCGGACAACCCCTCACCCGCCCTGCACCACATGCTGGCGGCGGGAGACGTCCAGCTGATGGGAGGCTCGGCCTTCTCGGGGTCCATGGACTTCGTCGGGGTGGCGTTCCACGGCATGGCGGTGTCCCACCTCGACGCCCTGTGCCACGTCTTCGTGAACGGCCGGATGTACAACGACTTCCCGGCCGGGGACGTCCTGAGCACCGGTGCCCGCCGTAACGCCGTCACCGTGGCGTCGGGCGGAATCGTCGGCCGGGGCGTCCTGATCGACATTCCCCGGCTGCGCGGCGTCGCATGGCTGGAGCCGGGTGAGGAGATCATGCCGGACGAGCTCGAGGCGGCGTGCCGGGAGGAGGGTGTGACGACGGAACCGGGGGACGTCATCCTGGTCGCGACCGGTCGGGACGCCCGCCGGGCCGAGCACGGGCCGTGGGACCCGTACCGGGTGGGCATCGCCGGCCTGCATCCGGAGTGCATCCCGTGGCTGCACGCCCAGGATCTCTCGGTGCTCGGCTGCGACGGCATATCCGACGTCCTGCCGGGCAACCCGCACAACTGGCCGCTCCCCGTGCACATGTGCACCCTCGTGGCCATGGGGGTGCACCTCCTCGACAACCTCTACCTGGGCGCCCTGGCCGAGGCATGCGCCGCCGAGGGGCGGTGGGAGTTCCTCTTCTGTGTCCCGCCGCTGCAGATCGGGGGCGGCACGGGGTCACCGGTCAACCCGGTGGCCGTCCTCTGAGCGGCGTAGCCTCCCGCCCCGGTGACCCGGACCTTCGATCCCTACGCATCCCAGGCCGACGACCGCTACGAGGCCATGGCCGCCGCCCGGGCGGGAGAGCGGGTCGTGGC
This sequence comes from Acidimicrobiales bacterium, assembly GCA_036273495.1. Taxonomy (NCBI): domain Bacteria; kingdom Bacillati; phylum Actinomycetota; class Acidimicrobiia; order Acidimicrobiales; species Acidimicrobiales bacterium. The sequence goes on from DASUHN010000120.1 coordinate 2,254, forward strand.
CACTCCGGCGGGCTGGTACGTGGCCACCGCCGCCGGCGTGACGACCGGGTTGCGCGAGGTGGAGAAGTTCGTCGGGTCCTTCGCCGACACGGCCAGCCTTCCCGAAGACCTGGTCCCGATCTCGGCCATACCCGAGCCCCGCCACGGCCGGATCCGCCGGGTGATCAACTCGGTGGTGGCCACGCACCGCATGGCGGCCCTCGAGCCGTTTGCCGCCGACCTGGCCCGCCGGCTGGTGGCCGCCGCCGTCTCGGAGGGGGCGGGCGGTGACGCCGTCGATCTGGTCGAGGCGGTCGTCGATCCGTTCCCGTCGGCGGTCATAGCCGAGGCGCTCGGCGTGCCGCTCGAGGACCACGACCGCTTCCGCCGCTGGTCCGACGAGCTGCTGGCGGCCCAGCAGGGTGCGGGTGCGGGGCGGGCCATGGTCGACCAGCACCCCGAGTTCTCCGCCTACATCCGCGACGCGGTGGTCCGGCGCAAGCAGGCGGCGGATCCGCCCGACGACGTCATCGCCCGGCTCCTCCGCACCGACGTCGATGGGGAGTTCCTGTCCGACGAAGCGGTGTGCACCCAGACCATGTTCCTGATCATCGCCGGGAACGAGACGACGCGGAACCTGATCGCCAACGTCCTGCACACCGTGGCCACCGATCCCGCCCTCTACGCCCGGCTGCGCCACGACCGCCCCCTCGTCAACACCGTGATCGAGGAGTCGTTGCGCCACGACTCGCCGGTCCAGGTCCTCGGCCGCGCCGTGCTGCAGGACACCGTCATCGACGGGCGCCCGCTGGCGTGCGGGGACCGCGTGGTGTTCGGGGTGGCGTCGGCCAACCGGGACGAGCAGGTCTACGAGTGCCCGGAGCAGTTCCGCCTCGACCGTCCCCGCCCCCGGGAGCACCTGGCGTTCGGGGCCGGCCCCCACGTCTGCCCCGGCGCATCCCTGGCCCGGATGGAGGCCCGGCTGATGGTGGGGGCCTTCCTCGACGCCGTCGGGTCGTTCTCACTGGTGGACGGGTTCGTGCCCGAGCCCAACCCGGTGTTCTGGGCCTTCGGCCCGCGCCGGCTCCTCGTCCACATGCAGCCGGCCTGAGCCTCGGCCGGGCCGGCGGCGGGGTTCGGTCAGCGCGGCAGGAAGTCGAGAAGCAGCCGGTTGACCCGGTCGGGCGCCTCGAGCTGCATCCAATGGCCGGGGCCCTCCAGGCGCTCGTAGCGCCACGGTCCCTTGACGTTCTCGGCCGACCGGGTCATCTGCCCCTCGGTGAGGGCGAAGTCCCCCGTGCTCCACACGCCCATCGTCGGGGCCTGGACCGGCGGCAGCTCCAGCGGGGGCCCGATGTAGGACTCGGGCGGGATGTTGGCCCGGTACCAGTTGAGCCCCGGCGTGAGCGAGCCGGTCTTCTCCAGCTCGGCGATGACTCCGTCGGCGTCGGGATGTTGTCCCCACGAGCGGAAGTTGGCCCAACCGTCGTTGGACAGCCACTGCTCGGCCACGTCGGGGAACTGGAACAGCAGCATGTACCACGACTTCTCGTACTGGTCCCAGCCGTCGCTCCGGAACGTCGACGGGTGCCCCACCGCCAGCGCCACCAGGTGGTCGACCCGGTCCGGCGCCATGGCGGCGATGGCCCAGGCCACCGCAGCCCCCCAGTCGTGGCCGACCACGTGCGCCCGCTCCACGCCGGCATCGGCCAGCACCGCTCCCACGTCCCCCGCCAGGTAGACGATGTTGTACGCCTCGACCCCGGCCGGCTTGTCCGACGCGCCGTAGCCGCGCTGGTCGGGGACGATGACCTTGAACCCGGCGTCGACGAGGGCGGGGACCTGGTTGCGCCACAGCCGCCCGCTGTCGGGAAAGCCGTGCAGGAGGACCACCGGGCGTCCCTCCCCACTCACCTCGTAGTGGATGCCGACGCCGTCACTGTCCGCTCTCATTGCCGATGATCTCCCTTCCCTCCGCCGGACATCCACAGACTCTTCCATCTCCGAGGCCGAATCGGGATCACGCCGCCAGCCCGACCAGCTCCTCGCGGGTGGGCCCGAACCCCGGTTGCTCCCGCCAGTCCCCGCCGTGCTCGATGAACTTGTCGAGGACCCCCGGACGGGCCAGCACCTCCTCGGGCGTGGCGAGCACGCCGGCCACGTCCAGGAAGCTCCGGAAGCAGTCCGGGTCGCGGAGGAGCGACGCCCGCATGGCCTTGGCGATGCCGAAGGCCGGGTCGTCGGTCTCGTAGGTCCGGCCCGCGGCCAGAGCCTTCATCTCGGCCAGGCGGTGCCGGTCGAACTCCACGGTGGCCCGGTACCAGGGTTCGACCACGCGGGCCGTCGCCTCGGAGAAGGCCTCGTTCAGGGCGGCAGGCCGGTCGGTCCCGACCGATCGGAGGCAGTCCCTCAGGAGCTGGGCGTGCATCATCCCGATCGAGGCGCCCCGGCCCAGGGAGGGGTTGGTGCACGCCCAGGCGTCCGCCACCGCCACGATTCCGGTGGCCACCGGGCGCCCGTCGGGATTCGGATTGCGGATGCGGTCCTCGATCTTGGCCATCGTGATCACCCGGTCCTCGAGTGGCTCGGCGTCGATCCAGTGGGCGACGGTCGGCACGGACCGCACCGCCTTCTCCCAGCGGGCCACGTCCCTGAGGCCGAGCAGGGCCCGGTCGTCCGATCCGGCTATCAGCACCACCGACCACGTGCCGTTGTCGGCGGCGAGGGTCGCCACCGATATCGACCCGAACTCCTGCAGGGCTCCCCCGATGTCGGCGGGCAGGCTGCCGTCGGCTGACCGGTAGTGCCGCCCGTAGTACATGAACCCGCTGTCCTCCAGCTCCTCCTCGGGGGGCCGGGCCCCCACCGCCGCCAGCCAGGCCGGCTGAGCGGAGCGCCGGCCCGTGCAGTCGACCACCAGGTCGGCGGTCAGTTCCTCCCCGTCGGCGGTCGTCACCCCGGTGACGTGGGGCACGCCGGCCGCGGCCTCGGCACCCGTCCGGAGGCCCGCCACCGCCGTTCCCCGCCGCACCTCCAGGCCCGCCGTGGCCGCCGCCACCCCCGCCACGGCCCGCTCGACCACGGCCCGCCGCCCCGTGAGCATCTCGAAGCGGTCGTCCCCCTCCCGGCGTCCGCCCGTGAAGTCCGCCGGCGCCTCCAGCAGCGGGTTGCTGCGGAGGGCGCCGTCCCGCTCGAGGGCCGCCACCACCTCGGGCAGCTCGGCCTCGAGGATCTGGCGGTAGCGGGGCATGAACAGATGGGCCAGCCGGAACTGGTTGACGCCCCTGCGCTCCCAGCTCTCCCAGGCGCCGGCGGCATCGGCCGGGGGCGGCTCCGGGTCCCGTTCGAGCATCCGGACCTCGTTGCGTCCTTGGCCAGCATCATGCCGAGGCCGAGGCCGACGACGCCCCCTCCGACGATCACGACATTGGCCACGACCGCTCCTTTCCGGACGCCGGTCAGTGGCGCCAGTGTCTCACGGCCGCCGGTGGCGGGCCAGATGCGCGCGCGCCTTGAGCGCGCCCCACACCAGTCCCATCTCGGCCAGCTCGGGATCGAGATCGGCGAAGCTGGTCGGGGTTATCCCGTAGATATCGTCGGGGAAGTGGCGCCGGGCGTAGTCGTCCCTTTCGGGAGGTTCGGCACCGGCGTCCCGCAACACCGCCGTGGGCCACGCCACCGCCCGCCGTACCACGGCCATCGGGTTCTGGCGCTGATGGTCGACGTCGGCGGTGAGGAGGGCACGGAGCTCCGGCCCGACCGCCTCGGCCGCATCGGCTCCCACCGCCCGGGCCCGGCTCGCGAGCGCGGCATCGGCCCCTGCCGGCTGTGACGCCGACCTTTCGCGTACCACCCGCTCCGCCCACCCCGGCAGGCTGGCGGTCAGCGCCTCGGCCAGCTCGGCGCCGGCGCGGGCCAGCTCGGCGTCAGGGTCCACTCAGCACCACGGTCCACTCCCGCCGGTGAATCGCGACGGAGGGATCAGTACGTCAGCCGACGGCTTCGCGCCGGTCGGCGCCCCGCTCGCTCAGGCGGTAGAGAAGAGCGCGTTCCTCGGAGCCGAGACGCTCGGCCGCCGCGCTCTGCGGCTTGCGCGGAGTACCGAGCCGCTCGGTGAGCAGGCTCAGGTTGTGCGACGCCGCCTCCAGCTGGTTGCGCAGCTCGTCGCGCTCCGCCGCGAGCGCGTCGCGTTCGGCGCGGGCGCGGGCCGTCTCCCGCTCGAGCTCGGCATTGCGCGCCACCAGCTGATCGAGCCGCCGTCGAACGGAGGCGGTCGGCTGGTTGGCATCGGTGCGCGAGGTGAGGGCGCGCGTCACCTGGGCCAGAAGAGCCGCCGCCACCTGGTCGTAGTCGACATTGGCCGCGTCCACCGTGCCGTGCTCTCCGTCGGAGGTGATGCTCCGCTCCGGTGGGGACCGGACGACTCCGCCCGGCGCCGTCGCTCCCGTGCGGAGGTCGATCTCCGGCGCGGGCGCATCCGCCGCCGGCGCGATGCGATACGTGCGCTTGCCGCGCACCTCGCGGGTGATGTGGCCGGCCTTCTCCATGGAGGAGATCAGCTGCACGAAGCCGAGTGACGTCCCCGCGTAGCCCACGGCGTCCTTGAGTACGGCCGTGGCGCGTCCCTCCCGGTCCTCGACCGGTCCGTTATGCGACAGATATGCGGCTATGCGGTTGCGGGCTGTCAGGTCCTTCGGCACAGAGAGCCTTCTCCGGGTGTCAGGAGTACGCGCCTGCGCTGGGCACGGACTGAGGATGTGTTGGGAGCTGCGTATACGTCAACAGCATTGGTGTGACAATAGGTTCCCATCATATGGATCGCGAAATCAAACCGGGGCCGGATTCCGCTCTCTCCGGGGTGCCCGGGGATAATACACCCCGTTTCCGCATCCCTGCCGCCGTCACACCCCCCGGTCATGATTTGTCCCCATGACGACAACTGCAACGTTCGAGAAGGTCAAGGCGGACGTGGCCGAGAAGGTCCGGAAGCTCCTCGTCCAGGCCGAGGATCCCGCCGCCACCCCCGAAGAGGCCCAGACCTTCACGGCCAAGGCGCAGCAGCTCATGACCAAGTACGCCATCGACCTGGCCATGATCACCGACGCGGAGCGCGTCGACCGGGTCATGGAGCGCGGTTGGAAGATCGAGGGGCCCTATGCCGCCCACAAGGTCTCGTTGGTCAACGCCGTCAGCCGGGCGAACGACTGCCGGGCCATCTACACCCCGCTGGACGGCGGGGCGCGCTACATAGAGGTGGTGGGCTTCCCCACCGACGTCGAGTGGGTCGAGACGCTGTCGGCGTCGCTGGTGTTCCAGCTGACCGTCGTGCTGGCGGCGGCCATGCGCGTGAAGCCGGCCCGGGTGCACGGACGCACCTACGCGGTCGGGTTCGTCGAGGGATTCGTCCAGGAGGTCTCGGGCCGTCTCCACCAGGCCCGGCGGGACGCGGTGGCGGCGGCCGACGCCGAGAGAAGGGCCGGCGCCGGCTTGGACGGATCGCCTTTCGGGCCGATCGGGTCGCGTCCGGACGGCAGGTCGGTCGAGCTGGTGCTCGTGGCCAAGGCCCGGCAGGTGGAGGACGAGTTCAAGGTCCGCTTCCCGGGGGCCCGGAGCGTGAGCAGGTACACCCGGCTGGCGAGCTGGGCCGGGTACGGCCCGGGACGGGACGCGGGCCGGCGCGCCGACCTGGCGCGCGGCTCGGTCGGCACCCGCCGCGGGCTGTCCGCCTGAGCACCTGACCGCGGAGGCGGAGGTCGCGGTGCGCGCCAAGCTCGGAGCGTGGCAGGCCGACGTGTACGCCGCCGAGCACGAGGCCCTGAGCGGTCGGGGCCGGCGGTGGCGGCGGGTGCGCGAAGCCCAGGAGTACGTCGACGCCCTCGTGGCGTCACCCTGGTTCGCAGAGAGATGGCCGCACTTCCTGCGGTGCGTGGTCGAACGCCGGGGCGCCGGCTCGGTGTACTCCACCAACGACGTGCTGGACCGGTGCGGTGACGACGGCGCCCCGGCCGAGGGGGCGGTGCTGCTGGCGGACGGCTGTCTGTGCCAGGAGGTCCTCCTGCACGAGCTCGCCCATCTCCTCGCGCCGCCGGAGTCCGGTCACGGACCCGGGTTCCTGGCCGTCCAGACCGAGCTGGTCCGCCGGGAGATGGGCTTCTACGCCTTCGTCGAGTACCGGGAGGCGCTGGCCCGGCGCCGGCGTGCAGACTTGGCCCGGTGAGCGGACAGCTCGAAGGAAAGGTGGCGGTGGTCACCGGCTCGTCCAGTGGCATCGGGGCGGCGGCGGCCCGGCTGATGGCCGCCGAGGGAGCGCGCATCGTCGTGAACTCCGTGACCTCGGTCGCCGCAGGTGAGGCCCTGGCCGCCGAGCTTCCGGACGCCTCCTACGTCCAGGCCGACATCGCCGACGAGTCGCAGGCGCACGCCCTCGTCGCCGCCACGCTCGAGCGGTACGGCCGCCTCGACATCCTCGTCAACAACGCCGGCGCCACCCGGGTCATCCCCCACCACGACCTGGCGGCGGTGACCGACGAGGACTGGCAGCGCATCCTGGGCACCAACGTGGTGGGTACGTGGTACGTCACCCGGGCGGCGGTGGACGCCCTGCGGGCCGACGGCGGGGGCTGCGTGATCAACGTGACGAGCATCGCCGGCGTCCGCCCCACCGGGAGCTCGATCCCCTATGCCGTCTCCAAGGCCGCCCTCAACCACCTCACCGTGCTGCTCGCCAACATCCTCGGACCGGAGATCCGGGTCAACGCCGTGGCGCCGGGCCTCGTCGACACCCCGTGGACGGCCGACTGGGGACCGGTGAAGGAGATGTGGGCCGGGCGGGCGCCGCTGCGGCGCACGGGAACGCCCGAGGACGTGGCCCGGGTGTGCCTGACGCTGGCCACTGCCGACTGGATGACCGGGGAGGTCGTGCTGGTCGACGGCGGGATGCACCTGCGCTGAGCGGAGCCCGCCGGCGCCGCCCGGCGGCCCGGCCGCGGGCCCGGGGGTTCACACTTCCCTAACGCGTCGGTGCCACGCTGGAGCCCGCTATGGCCAGCGGCCCGGGCACGATCGTCGTCATCGAGGACGACCACAACATCTCCGACCTCGTCGACCTCTACCTGCGCCGGGACGGCTTCCGGGTGATCCAGGCCGCCGACGGGGCGGCCGGCCTCGACGCCATCGCCCGGGAGAAGCCGCGGTTGGTGGTGCTCGACATCGGCCTGCCCGGGGAGATCGACGGCCTCGAGCTGTGCCGGCGCCTCCGCACCCGGGACACGGTGCCGGTGCTCATGCTCACCGCACGCGACACCGAGCTCGACCGGGTCCTCGGCCTCGAGATCGGCGCCGACGACTACGTGACCAAGCCCTTCTCCCCCCGGGAGCTGGTGGCGCGGGTGAAGGCCATCCTGCGCCGGGCCGAGGGTCCCCCTCCGGAGGCCCCCGAGGTGCTGGCCGTCGGCTCCGTCGAGGTCGACCGGGGGCGAAGGGAGGCCCGCGTCGCCGGCACCACCGTTACCCTCGCCGCCCGCGAGTTCGACCTGCTGTCGTTCCTGGCCGACAACACCGGGCTGGTCCTCAGCCGGCAGCAGCTGCTCGACGGGGTGTGGGGCCACGACTGGTACGGGGATCCCCGCACCGTCGACGTCCACGTGCGCCAGCTCCGCAAGAAGCTGGGTGACGCCCTGCCGCTCGCCACGGTGTGGGGTGTCGGGTACCGGCTGGGATGAAGCGGCGCCTGACCGTCGCCATCCTGGGCGTGGTGATCGGCGCCCTCGCCGTCGCCGGCGTCGGCAGCCTCCTCCTGGTCCGGCGGGCCGTGGTCAACCAGACGCGGGACCGGCTCGTCACCCAGGCGCGGGTCATCGCCGGCAATCTCGACACCGTGCTCGGCCGCACCGGCAACGCCCGCAACGTGCTCAAGCTCATCACGGACGTGGCGCGCCTCGAGGACACGGCCATCACCGTGATCCAACCGGGCGGCCAGCTCACCCCGATCGTGCCGTCGGCCCCGCTCCTCGGGCTCGACGGAACGGCGCAGCCGCTGCCGTCGGGCCTGTCCTCCGCCGAGCTGCACCCGGCCCAGTTGCTGGCCGGCCGGACGGTGACGGGCCGCCAGGGCGGACTGGTGTTCGCAGCGGTGCCGACGACGCTCAGCGCGAGCGCCCTGATCCCCGCCAACCCGGCCAACGCCACCCAGTCGGCCCGGGCCACCCGGCTGCGTCAGAGGCTGGCCACCCTGATCCCGAACGGGTCCGTGCAGATGGCCGTCATCGTGACCGGCGTCGTGGTCGGGGCCCCCGGGGCCACGTCCTATTTCATCTTCGCCGGCCTGGCCGCCCTCCTCGTGGCCGCCCTGGTGGCGGAGCGGCTGGGCCAGCGCATAATCCGGCCGCTGCGCGACGTCGAGACGGCGGCCCGGCGCATCGCCGGTGGTGACCTGACGACCCGGCTGTCCGTGGCCGGGGCCGAGTACCCGGAGCTGGCGTCGCTGGCCGGATCGATCAACTCCATGACCGCGAGCCTGGAGCGGTCGCGCGGCCTGGAGCGGCAGTTCTTCATGTCGATCTCCCATGACCTGCGCACCCCGTTGACCTCGATCAAGGGCTGGGCCGAGGCCATCGCCGACGGCGCCACCGACGGCCGGCGGGCGGCGGACGTGATCGGGGCCGAGGCCCGCCGCCTCGAGCGGCTGGTGCAGGACCTGCTCGACCTGGCCAAGCTCGACTCCCACGCCTTCTCCCTCCACCTGGTCCCGACCGACATCACCGAGGTGGTGGCCGACACCGCCGAGAGCCTGCGGCCCTCCGCCGACGAGGCCGGCATCTCCCTCGAGGTGCAGGTTCCCGACGTGCGGGTGGAGGCGCTGGCCGACCCCGACCGGCTGGCCCAGGTCGTGGCCAACCTGGTCGAGAACGCCTACAAGTTCGCCCGCAGCCGCATACGCGTCGCCGCCGGGCCGGTGACCGGCGGGGCGCTGATCGGGGTGGAGGACGACGGGCCCGGCATCCCGGCCGAGGACCTGGCTCATGTGTTCGAGCGCCTGCACCAGTCGGGCCGTACTCCGGCCCGCCAGGCCGGCTCCGGGCTGGGGCTGGCCATCGTCAAGGAGCTGACCGAGGCCATGGGCGCCACCGTCCGGGTCGACTCCCCGGTGGGGCCGGACGGTGGCACCCGCATGGTCGTGGCCCTGATGGCGGGATCAGGCGGCGGAGGTGACGCCGGCGGGGGTCCCGCTGCCCGGGCCGGTGCCGCTACCGGCTGAGGGAGCTGGCGTCGGGGCTCCGGTGGTCGTGCTGGCGGCCGGAGGCGCGACCGTGGTGGGGTCGTTGTCGCGACGCCGGATGAGGAAGGGATCCGAGCCCGGGTTCACCTTCTTGTCGCCCAGATGGACGAACCTCGTCGGCAGCGACGACCCGTCCGCCTCGAGGTCGACGCGCAGGCCGGGCGTGCAGCTGGTGGTGAAGTCCACGCCGTCCACCCACCCGTAGTTCACGAAGCGGAAGGTCAGGGTGTGGCCGTTGTTGGTCACCTTGATGACGTCGTTCTTCTCGTCCCGGACCCGCACGACGTGGCCGATCTGGCCGGCGGTGGTGATCGTGCCGGTGAACACGACCTTGTTGGCCTTGCCGGGCAGCACCGGGTGGCTCACCCGGATGGCCCAGCCGCCCTTGGGGTTGTGCCACATGTACACGCCGTCGTCGTGGGCGTCGAAGCCGTCGGGCCTGCCCTGGACGTAGCCGGGCCAGTGGGCGTCGGTGTCGCACGCCGCCGCCTTGGGAGCGGAGCCCGACGGTGATCCCGTCGGCGCGCCCGAGCCGGTGCCGGTCGTGGCCGCCAGGGCGCCGGGGGCGCCGGCCAGGACGGCGGCGGCCACGACCGCCGAGCCCGCCAGGGCCTTGAGCGGGAGGGACGGGACGGCCCGGGACCTGCGGGGGAGGGTCTTGCCGGTCATCGTGTCGATCTCCTTCGGGTGTGGTGCCGGGTGTCTCCCGGTCTCCCGAAGCGAGTGTCGACACGGTCCGTTGTCGGACCTCGGTCCTTGCGTTAGGGCTCTGTTATGGGAGCGGCGACCGGTTGGTTGGAGCGCTACCCCCGCCGGGCCAGCACGACCCCGGCCGTCACTCCCCCCACCGCGAACACCGGCACCCCCACCCTCCCGCTCACCGGCAGGCGGGAGCCGGCCAGCACCGTCGCCACCAGGTCGGCGGCGTCGGCCCCCGCCCCCGCCTCGAGCCAGCCCC
>DASUHN010000121.1 GCA_036273495.1 Acidimicrobiales bacterium
GCTACTCGGTCCTGTCGTACTTCGGCATGGTGCCGGCCGTCCTCGGCGGTCTGGAGGTCGACGGGCTCTGCGAGCTGGCCCTCGACTCCGACATCGAGGCCGCCGTGGAGCAGGGCGTGGACATGGGCCAGGCGGCGCGCCGGGGCCAGGACAAGGTGACGATCGTGCCCCCCGAGCGCTTCGCCAGCTTCGGGCTGTGGGTCGAGCAGCTGGTGGCCGAGTCGACCGGCAAGCACGGCACCGGCTGCGTCCCCGTGCCGACCACCGAGCCCGAGGAGGGTGACGACCGCCACGTCGTGCCCGTGGCCATCGAGCAGGTGCTCGACCTCGGCCCCCTCTTCTACACGTGGGAGGTGGCCACGGCCGTCTGCGGCCACGTGCTCGGGATCGACCCCTTCGACGAGCCCAACGTGGCGGAGTCCAAGGAGAACACCAAGCGGGTGCTGTCCTCGCTCCCGCTTCCCGTCTCCGCCGACTCCGCTCCCGCCGACCTGGCGGCATGGCTCGACAGTGAGTTCCGCGCCGGGGACTACGTCTCGCTGCAGGCCTACCTCCCCTACGGGCAGAACGAGGCGCTGGAGGCGGCCCGGCGCCGGGTGCGCGACCGCCTCGGTGGCGCGGCGGTCACCGCCGGCTACGGGCCCCGCTTCCTCCACTCCACCGGTCAGCTGCACAAGGGGGGGCCGAACACGGTGATCGCCGTGCAGCTGCTCCCGGCCGCCGACCGGCCCCGGCTGGCGATACCGGGCCACGAGTACGACTTCGGGACCCTCATCTCCGCCCAGGCCCTCGGGGACTTCCAGAGCCTGCAGCGCCACGAGCGCAGGGTGACGCGGGTGGCGGTGGAGGACCTGGCCCAGGTCGGGGCGTGAGTCTCCGTCGGGACACGGGGAGGAGCCGATGAAGCTCGGAATGGTCGGTCTGGGTCGCATGGGCGGCAACATGACCCGGCGGCTGCTGAAGGGCGGCCACGAGGTCGTGGCCTTCGACCTGTCGGAGGCGGCGCGCCAGGACGTGGCCGGGGCGGGGGCGGGCACCGCCGCCACGCTCGAGGAGCTGGTCAACAAGCTCGAGGCGCCGCGTGTCGCGTGGGTGATGGTGCCGGCGGGTGCGCCGACGGATCAGACCATCGACACCCTCGCCTCGGCCATGGAGGCCGGGGACGTGATCGTCGACGGCGGGAACTCGTACTACAAGGACGGCATCGCCGCCGCCGCCCGCCTGGCTACCAAGGGCATCCGCTTCGTCGACGCCGGCGTCTCCGGCGGCGTGTGGGGCCTGGAGAACGGCTACTGCCTCATGGTCGGCGGGGAGAAGGACGCGGTGGCCGTAGTGGAGCCCGCCTTCCTCACCCTGGCGCCTGAGGGCGGCTACTCCCACGTGGGGCCGGTGGGAGCCGGCCACTACGTGAAGATGGTCCACAACGGCATCGAGTACGGGATGATCCAGGCCTACGGGGAAGGCTTCGAGCTGATGCACTCCGCCACCGAGTTCGACCTCGATCTGCACGAGATCGCGTCGATCTGGCGCTACGGGTCGGTGGTGCGCTCGTGGCTGCTCGACCTGGCCGAGGCGGCGCTGGCCGACCAGGGCTCGTTCGACAAGATCCGCGGCGTGGTGGCCGACTCCGGCGAGGGGCGCTGGACCGTCCAGGACGCCGTCGACCGCGCCGTGCCGCTGCCGGTGATCTCTGCCTCCCTGTTCGCCCGCTTCAGCTCGCGTCAGGACGACTCGTTCGCGGCCCGGCTGTCGGCCGCCCTCCGCAACCAGTTCGGCGGCCACGCCGTCGTGCCCGAGAGTTGAACCCCTGGTGACCGACGCCGCGCCCAATCCGCTGGCGCTCGGTCTGGAGGCCGAGCGCAAGGCCCCGCCCGTGGCGCTGATCGTGTTCGGGGCGTCCGGTGACCTCACGAGCCGCAAGCTCCTGCCCGCCCTGGCGGCCCTGGCCCGGCGCCGCCAGCTGTCCGACGCCTTCGCCGTCGTCGGGGTGGCCCGTTCGGGCCTGTCCGACGAGGACTTCCGCAAGGTGGCCGCCGACGCCGTGCCCGACGGGGGACCGGAGTGGGACGACCTGGTGTCCGGCTTCCGCTACGTCCAGGGGGAGTACGGCCACCCCGACACCTTCGACGCCCTGAAGCAGGTGCTGGCCGAGGTCGACGAGGCACGCGGCACCGCCGGGAACCGGGTGTACTACCTGGCGACGGTGCCCGACCAGTTCGCGATCGTGGCCGGGGCCCTGGGCCAGCACGGCATG
>DASUHN010000122.1 GCA_036273495.1 Acidimicrobiales bacterium
GGCACCATCCGATACCCGAAGGCGGCGTAACCATGTCCAGAAGACCGTCGGTAAGCCGTATGCGGGCGAACCGCACGTACGGATTGAAAGGGGGATGGGGAACCGGGCCAGCAACGGCACCGCGCCCCTGACTACCAATGGTGCTGAGAGGCAAGAAGGTCGTCGTGCTGGCCGCGGACCTGTTCGAGGACACAGAGCTGCTCTATCCCGTGTACCGGCTCCGGGAGGAGAGCGTCGCGGTCACCATCGCCGGGCTCGACGACTCCCCGGTGACGGGCAAGAAGGGCCACGGTCCTGTCGAGGTCGACACCACCGTCGACGAGGTGGTGGAAGGTGACTTCGACGCCCTGGTCATCCCCGGAGGCTTTGCCCCGGACAAGCTCCGCCGGTCTGCGGCCGTGCTGGACCTGGTCCGGGCCTTCGACCGGTCGGGCAAGCCGATCGCCTTCATCTGCCATGCGGGCTGGGTGCCGATATCGGCGGGGATCCTCAAGGGCCGCCACGCCACCAGTGTCGGCGCCATCCGGGACGACATGGTGAACGCCGGGGTGGACTGGGCGGACGAGGAGACCGTCGTCGACGGGAACCTGATCTCGGCCCGCACGCCGGCCGATCTGGGGCCCTGGATGAAGGCCCTGCTGTCCGCTCTGGCGGCCGAGAGCGACTGATCCTGCCGACCGTCCCCACGCGGACGGTCGGCTCAGTGGCCTCTGCGGTCCTGGGCCAACGGCAGGTCGAGGTCGACGGGCAGATGCACGTTCAGCGTCAGGCGGGGCTCGATCTCGCGGCTCCGGTGGCCCTGACCCTGGCCCTGCTCGTCGAGCAGCAGCACGTCACCCGGGCCGAACCTCCGGACCGTCCCGTCCCCGACCTCGAGCTCGAGGAGACCGGTCAGCGTGACCTGGAAGGCGCGCCCCGGTGACCAATGGAACGGGTGGTCTCCGCCCGGCGGGGTGAGGCGGAACGAGACGCTCTCGGCCGGCAGTTCGGCCATGAAGCCGATGGAGCGGCCGGCGATCGTCGGACACGGATGCGCGAGGTTCTCCTCGACGGGGAGAAGGAGGTCCTCGAAATGCGACTGCCCGTCGTCCCCCGAGTACAGACGGGTGACCTTCACGTAGCGCGTCTCGCTCATGCCGGCGGATCATAAGAGGCGGGCCCGGGCGCAAGCGGCCCTCCCTCCGGTGCCGGCGCACTGAGCGAGGGTTACTCCGTGATCTCCTTGATCTTCCCGGAGACCTCGATGGCGGTGGGGTCGGGAGGGGTGGCCTGCATGACCATCAGCTTGGTCATGTCCCCCTCGACCTTGACCTTGCCGGCCATGAACGCCTGCATCCCCGCCTGGGGGTTCTGCTCCACGAAGATGGCCTTGGCCGTCTCGTAGTCGACCGTCACGGTGAGGTCGGAGGGGTCGATGTGGCCGGTGTCCATCTCCAGCTCCCCCGAGCTGGTGTCCATGTGGGCCTGAACGACACCTCCCCCGAACGGGACGGTCGTGATGTTGAGGTTCATCTTCACGACGTGGGGGGTGGGCGTGCCCTTGCCCCGGTACTCCTCGCGGATCTTGCGGGCCTCCAGCATCCACTCGTCGGAGAGGAACGGGTACTTGGCCATTCAGGTCGGCTCCCTATCGTGCGGTCGGGTTGCCGGGGGAGGCTACCGGTCCCCTTGACCGGGCGGTCAAGTGGGGCCGCGGGGGTCCGGTAGCCTTCCCGCGATGCCGGCGGCCACCCGCCCGGAGCGGATCGAGAACCGGGAACGCAACCCGAAATGGAAGAACGCGCCCTTCCGGATCGAGATGTCGGAGTGCATCAACTGCGACACCTGCCTGCGTCACTGTCCCCCGCAGTTCGGGGCGATCTTCAACCACGGGATCGACGTGATCATCGTCCCCGAGCTGTGCTCGGGGTGCCGCAAGTGCCTGGATCCGTGCCCGGTCGACTGCATCTACGAGGACCCCGAATGGAGCGCCGCCCCCGACGACTGGTGGGAGGAGCCCCAGGGGGCCGAGGACCCCTACGTGTGAGCCGCATCTCCCGGGACGACGTGGCCCACGTGGCCCACCTGGCCCGGCTGGCCCTGTCCGACGACGAGATCGACCTCTTCGCCGGCCAGCTGGCGGCCGTGCTGGAGCACGCCGAGGACGTGGCGGCCCTCGACACCTCGGGGGTGGCCCCGACCGCCCACCCCCTGCCGGTCCGGAACGTCCTGCGCCCCGACGAGCCCGGCCCCTGCCTGGACCGGGAGGAGGTGCTGGCCGAGGCGCCCCAAGCCGAGGAGGGCCGGTTCCGGGTCCCGCGGATCCTCGGGGAGGAGCCGTGACCGGCGCGGCCGGACCGGGCGGCGGCGGACCCGGTCGTGAGCCCACCGCCCTGGACCTGGCCGACGCGGTGCGGACGGGGCGGCGCACCGCCCGCGAGGTGCTCGAGGACCACCTGGAGGTGGTGGCGGTCAGGGAGGCCGAGGTCCACGCCTTCAACCTGGTCCTGGCCGACCAGGCCCGGGCCGAGGCCGACGTCGTCGACGCCGCCGTGGCGGCGGGCCGGGACCCGGGGCCGCTGGCCGGGGTGCCGGTGGCGCTCAAGGACAACCTCTGCACCCGGGGGATCCCGACGACGTGCTCGTCGCGGATCCTCGAGGGCTGGCGGCCGCCCTACGACGCCACGGCAGTGAGCCGCCTGCGCGCCGCGGGGGCCGTCGTGGTCGGCAAGACCAACCTGGACGAGTTCGCCATGGGGTCGTCGACCGAGAACTCGGCCTTCGGCCCGACCCGCAACCCCCACGACCCGAGCCGGGTGCCGGGCGGCTCCTCCGGGGGCAGCGCCGCCGCCGTGGCGGCCGGGTTCGCGGCGCTGGCCCTCGGCTCGGACACCGGCGGGTCCATCCGCCAGCCGGCGGCGCTGTGCGGCGTGGTCGGGGCCAAGCCGACCTACGGCCTGGTCTCCCGCTACGGGCTGGTGGCCTTCGCCAGTTCCCTCGACCAGATCGGCCCCTTTGCCCGCAACGTGGAGGATGCCGCCGCCCTCCTCGAGGTGATCGCCGGGCACGACCCGGCGGACTCCACTTCTCTTGCGGCGCCTCCGCCGCTGCTGGCCCAGGTGACCGGGATGGGAGTCGAAGGTCTGCGCCTCGGCGTCGTCACCGAGCTGATGGACGGGGTGGAGCCTGCGGCCGCCGCGGCCGTTCAGCAGGCCGCCACCGCCCTCGAGGGCCTGGGCGCCAAGGTCGGCGAGGTGTCGGTCCCGGCCGCGGTGTACGGGTTGTCGGCGTACTACCTCATCGCCCCCGCCGAGGCGTCGTCCAACCTGGCCCGCTACGACGGGGTGCGCTACGGGCTGCGCACCGACGCCGCCGACATCACGACCATGTTCTCCGAGACCAGGGCCGCCGGGTTCGGGCCCGAGGTCAAGCGCCGGATCATGCTCGGCACCTATGCCCTGTCGGCCGGCTACTACGACGCCTACTACGGCCAGGCCCAGCGCGTGCGCACGCTGATCATCCGGGACTTCGAGGAGGCCTACCGCGGCTTCGACGCCCTCCTGGCCCCGACCACGCCCGGGCCGGCGTTCGAGCTCGGGGCCAAGACCGAGGACCCGCTGGCGATGTACATGTCGGACGTGTGCACCATTCCGAGCAACCTCACCGGCCAGCCTGCCCTCAGCGTCCCGTGGTGGCCGGCCGGACAGTCGCTGCCGCTCGGCGTGCAGGTGATGGCCCCGCCGCTCGGTGAGGCGGTCATGTTCCGGGTGGGCGCCGCGGTCGAGGCGGTGGCGCCGGCTGCGAACGGAGGGAGCGGACGGTGACGACCACGAAGACCGAGTGGGAGACCGTCGTCGGCCTCGAGGTCCACTGCGAGCTGCGCACCGCCACCAAGCTGTTCTGCCGGTGCGCCAACCGATTCGGCGCCGAGCCCAACACCCTCGTGTGCCCGGTGTGCCTCGGGTTGCCCGGGTCGCTGCCGGTGCTCAACCGCCAGGCGGTGGAGCTGGCCATCCGCATCGGGCTGGCCCTCGGCTGCGAGGTCCGCCCGTCGGTGTTCCACCGCAAGAACTACTTCTATCCCGACATGCCGAAGGACTACCAGGTCAGTCAGTACGACGAGCCGATCAACGTGTCCGGGCACCTCGAGCTCCCCGACGGGTCGCGCGTCGGCATCGTGCGCGCCCATATGGAGGAGGACACCGGGAAGATCACCCACGTCGGGGGAGGGGGGCGGATCCACGAGTCGTCCCACTCGCTGATCGACTACAACCGCGCCGGAGTGCCGCTGGTGGAGATCGTGAGCGAACCCGACATCCGCTCCGCCGAGCAGGCCCGGGCCTATGTGAGCGAGCTGCGCGCCATTCTCGTGGCGACGGGGGCCTCCGACGGGAAGATGGAGGAGGGGTCGCTGCGCGTCGACGCGAACGTGTCGGTGCGCCCGGTGGGCAGCGCCGAGCTCGGGACGCGCTGCGAGATCAAGAACCTCAACTCCCTCCGCTCCCTCGGCCGGGCCATCGAGCACGAGGCGGAGCGCCAGGCCGCCGTCATCGAAGAGGGCGGGACCATCCGGCAGGAGACCCGACACTGGGACGAGGCCGCCGGCCGGACCCGGAGCGGCCGGACCAAGGAGCAGTCCGAGGACTACCGCTACTTCCCCGAGCCCGACCTGGTGCCGGTGGCGCCGGACGACGACTGGCTGGCGGCGGTGGCGGCGGGACTGCCGGTGCTGCCGGCGGCCCGGCGGGACCGGCTAGCCGAAGCGGTGGGGACCGCGGCCGGGGTCGGGACGGCCGAGGTGGGCCTGCTGGTCGAGTTGGGCCTGGACGACCTGGTGGTCGCGGCGGTGGCGGCGGGGGCGGACGGGCGCATCGCCGTGAACCGGGCCGCCAACGAGATCGCCGCCGCCCGGGCCGCAGGGGAGGCCAACGTTGAGCTCGAGCCGGCCACCTTCGGCCGCCTGGTCGCCATGGAGGCCGATGGTCGGCTGACGGCGACCCAGGCCAAGTCGGTGCTGGCCGAGCTGCTCGCGTCGGGAGGCGACCCCGAGGCCATTGCCCGGGCCAAGGGGTACGAGGCCCTATCCGCCGACGCCTTGTCGGGCTTCGTCGACCAGGTCATCACCGAGAACCCGGCGGAATGGGAGAAGATGCGCGCCGGGGACCCCAAGATCGCGGGCTTCCTCATCGGCCGGGTGATGAAGCTGGCCCGGGGCAACGCCGACGGGGCGGCGGTGACCGAGGAGCTCAGGAGGCGGGCGGCGCAGACATGAGTGTCGCCTGCAGCGCATAGGCGGCCGGCTTCGGGCGTAGCCGGGCGTCGAACGGCAGGGCGTCGCCGTAGCCCGGGAAGGTCCCCGGTATCCACGAGTCCCCGTCGGTGAACCCCCACGTCACGAAGGTCTTGCAGGACGGCTGGTCCTCGCACGCCTCCAGCGCCCCGGCGTAGTCCGCCGCCTGCTGGTCCAGCTGGGCCGAGCTGAACGGCGGCCGCATCCGGACGTCCATCTCCGTGACCGCCACCTGCAACCCGAGGCCGGCGAAGCGGGCCATCTGCTGGCGGAGGGCGGCCGCGTCGAACGCGTCGGGGCCGGTGACGTGGAGCTCGAACCCCACGCCTCCCACCGGGACCCCGCGGGCCCGGAGGTCGGCGAGAAGCGAGTACACGGCGTCGGACTTGGGCCCGGGCTCCTCGATCCCGTAGTCGTTGTAGAAGAGCGTGGCGGCGGGATCCGCAGCGTGGGCCCACTCGAACGCGAGGGCCACGTAGGCCTGTCCCATCGACTGCAGCCACAGGTCGGGCCGCAGCGACCCGTCGTCCCCGACCGCCTCGTTGACCACGTCCCACTGGGCCACCCGCCCCCGGAAATGAGAGACGAGCGCGGTGACGTGGCGGCGCAGGGCCGCCTGCATCCGCCCCGCCGCGCCCGGCCCGGTCGCGGCCTGGTCCAGCCAGGCCGGGTTCTGCTCGAACCACACCAGGTTGTGGCCCCGGACGAGCATCCCGTTGGCCTGCGCGAACTGCACGAGGTGGTCGGCCGCCGTGTAGTCGAACCTACCGGGCCGGGGTTCGGTCGTGACCCACTTCATCGTGTTGTCGGGCGTCACCATGTCGTACTCGGCACCGAGCGCCGACGCGTAGCCCGGGTCGGTGGCCAGGGCGTTGACGTCGACGGCCGCCCCGATCCGCAGCCCGGTCGGACCGGCCAGCTGGCGCAGGGTGGGCATGAGCGGAGGAGGAGCGACGGTCGCGGTCGTGCCGTCGGCGGCACGCACCGCACCGGGGCGGGAGGGCCCGAGGGCGCCGGTGAGAATCAGGGCGGCGGCCAGGAGAAGCGCCGGTACTGTCTTCGCATGCCTGACGACCGCCGCCCGTCCCACCCGAAGCCGCGCAGCACGGACGTGACCGAGGGCTACGAGCGGGCGCCCGCCCGGGCCATGCTCCGCGCCGTCGGCATGACCGACGACGACTGGGACAAGCCGCAGATCGGGGTGGCGTCGTCCTGGAACGAGGTCACGCCCTGCAACCTGCCGCTGGACCGGCTGGCCAAGCAGGCCAAGGAGGGGATCCGGGAGGCCGGCGGGTTCCCCATCGAGTTCGTCACCATCGCCGTGTCGGACGGGATCTCGATGGGCCACGAGGGCATGCGGGCCTCGTTGGTGAGCCGGGAGCTGATCGCCGACTCGATCGAGTGCGTGATGCACGCCGAACGGTTCGACGCCATGGTGACCTTTGCCGGGTGCGACAAGTCGCTGCCGGGGATGCTGATGGCCGCGGCGCGCCTCGACCTCCCATCGGTCTTCCTCTACGGCGGCTCCATCCTCCCGGGGCGGCTCCCCGCCGACCCGGAGCGGGGCCGGCCCGAGGACGTGGCCCTGGACATCGTGAGCGTTTTCGAGGCCGTGGGCGCCCACGCCGCCGGCTCGCTCTCGGCCGAGGAGCTGTCCCTCATCGAGCACAACGCCTGCCCCACCGCCGGCAGCTGCGCCGGGATGTTCACCGCCAACACCATGGCGTCGGTGTCCGAGGCCCTCGGCATGGCCCTGCCCGGCAGCGCCTCCCCGCCCGCCGTCGACCCCCGGAGGGACCAGCTCGCCTACGACAGCGGGACCGCGGTCGTGCGGCTGCTCGACCTCGATCTGACGCCCCGGCGGATCCTGACGCGGGAGGCCTTCGAGAACGCCATAGCCGTGGCCATGGCCCTCGGGGGCTCGACCAACGTGGTGCTGCACCTCCTGGCCATCGCCCACGAGGCCCGGGTCGATCTCAGCATCGACGACTTCAACGTGGTCGGAGCCCGGGTGCCCCACATCGCCGACACCAAGCCCCACGGCCGCTACCACATGACCGACGTCGACCGGGTCGGCGGGGTGGCCGTGGTCATGCGCGAGCTCCTCGAGGCCGGGCTGCTCCACGGTGACTGCCTGACCGTCACCGGCCGGACGCTGGCCGAGAACCTGGCCGCCCTCGACCCGCCCCGGCCCGACGGCTCGGTCATCCACCCCCTGACCGCCCCCATCCACGCCGACGGCGGGCTGGCGATCCTGCGGGGCTCCCTGGCCCCCTCCGGATCGGTCGTGAAGGTGGCCGGGCTCGACGAGACCCGCTTCGACGGGCCGGCCCGGGTCTTCGACGGGGAGGACGGGGCTCTCGAGGCCATCCTGGCCGGCGCCATCCAGCCCGGATCCGTCGTGGTCATCCGGTACGAGGGCCCCAAGGGGGGACCGGGGATGCGCGAGATGCTGGCGGTCACCGGGGCCATGAAGGGCGCCGGCCGGGGGGCCGACTGCGCTCTCCTGACCGACGGGCGCTTCTCCGGGGGGACCCACGGCTTCTGCATCGGCCATGTGGCCCCCGAAGCTGTGGACGGCGGCCCAATTGCTTTCATCCGGGACGGGGACCGGATCGTGATCGACGTGCCGGACCGGACGATGGATCTCCTGGTCGACGACGCCGAGCTGGACCGGCGCCGGGCGGAGTGGAAGCTCCCCCCGCCCCGCTACACCTCGGGGGTCC
>DASUHN010000123.1 GCA_036273495.1 Acidimicrobiales bacterium
CTTGCCGACATCGGCGAGCACGCGCGGCCGGAACTCCACAGCACGGAACGCCGCCACGTTGCGCGCCAGGGTGAGCTCGTCCTCGGCGCCGCCGTCGATGTAGTCGAACACCCCTCCGGGTAGCCGCCGGCGCGCCATGCGCCGCAGGTCGTCGACCGAGGCCGCCCGCCGCAGCCGCCGCCTGACCGGGTCCCACTCGACGGGGCGGAAGCGCAGGACCGACCGCAGGGTGTCGACGACGCGCACCGACCGCGCCCTACCCGTCAGGCCTGGCGGTCGTTCGTCGCCTCGGCGTGGCGGCGCAGGGTGGCCAGGGTGGCCTCCATCCCTGCCCGGTTGTGCGCGTTCCGGTCCGTGATGCCCATCACCGGATTCGAGAGCCGGTCCATCCAGGCCGGCCTGCGGTCCGTCCAGCTCTCCCGCACGCGCGTCCCCCGGCCCTGGGCCAGGAACTCGTAGGTCCAGCGGGAGATCGGGAGCCCGGGCAGATCTACGTCGAAGCTGAAGCGGGCTCCCGGCTCCGCCTCCACCACCGTGCACCGGGTCGACCACCTCCGCCAGCCGAGCCGGTTGCTGCCGCGGAAGCGGGCTCCGACCCTGGCCCCGGCGGCCCCGCCTACCCAACGGCACGACGTCGTCTCCGGGCTCCAGTCACCCATCCGGGTCACGTCGCTGACCAGGTCGTACAGCACCTGGGGCGGGGCGGCGATCACCTCTTCCACCGCCGCGTCAGCGGTCCCGCTCCCCTCGGCCCCGCTCCCCTGTTTCCCCATCGGCCTCTCCCCTGCCCCGCTGTCCGCCCGGACGTTAACGTCGGGTGGTCGTGGAGACCAGGTTCACCGAGCTGGTGGGATGCCGGGCCCCCCTGCAGCTGGCGGGGATGGGAGAGGTCGGCACTCCCGAGCTGGCGGCTGCCGTGTCGGCAGCAGGCGGCCTCGGGATGATCGGCGTGGCGGGAGAGCCCCTGGCCCAGCGGATCGCCGCCCTCGAGCGGCTGGGCCCGGTGCCGTGGGGCGTGAACTTCCTCGGTCCCTTTCTGGATGCCGCCGACGTCGAGACCGCCGCAGGCCGGGCCCGGGTCGTCGAGATCTTCTGGCGGGAGCCCGACGCCGACCTCGTCCGGCGCATCCACGACGGCGGCTCCCTGGCCAGCTGGCAGGTCGGCTCGCTGGGCGAGGCGCGTGCTGCGGCCGAGGCGGGGTGCGACCTGGTGGTGGCCCAGGGCGTGGAGGCCGGCGGGCACGTGCGCGGCACCGTTCCCCTCCTGGCCCTGCTCGACGCCGTCCTCGACGCCGTCGGGGAGTCGACTGTGGTGGTGGCCTCCGGCGGGATCGGCTCGGCCCGTTCGGTCGCGGCCGCGCTGGCCGCCGGAGCCGACGCCGTGCGCGTCGGGACCCGATTCGTGGCCAGCGCCGAGTCCCGGGCCCACCCCGACTACAAGCAGGCTCTGGTCGACGCCGCCGCCGGGGAGACCGTGCTCAACGACGACTATGGCCGTGACACCGGCTGGCCCGACGCGCCGAACCGGGTCCTCCGACACGCCCTCGAGCGCGCCACCGCGACCACCGGCGAGGTGGTGGGCCGGATGCAGCTGTCCGGGCGCGACGATTTCCTCCCCATCCCGCGCCTGTCCCCGCTACCGCCGACGAACCGGTGCGAGGGGGACATCGGGGCCATGGCGCTGTACGCCGGGGAGTCGGTGGGGGCCGTCAGGGACGTCCGGCCCGCCGCCGAGATCGTCCGGGAGCTGCTCGAGGGAGCCGAGACCGCTCTGAGGTCAGCGCCACGCCGGCCAGCACGAGAGGCAGGCCGAAGCCCATCCCCACGGTGAAGCGCTCCCCCAGCAGGGCGATCCCGAGCAGGAGGGCCACCGCCGGGTTGACGTAGGTGATCATGGTGGCCCGCACCGGTCCGATGGCGCCGATCAGGGCAAAGAACAACAGGAACGCCACCGCCGTGCAGACCACCGCCAGCGTGGCGACCGAGCCCGCCACCTCGAGGCTGACGCGTGGCGGCAGATGCGACAGGCCCCACGGGGCGTAGGCCACCGCCGTCAGCGCCAGCGAGACCGCCACCAGTCCGAGGGCGGGCAGGTCCGAGAAGCGCCTGCTTACGATCAAGGGACCGCAGGCGTACCCGAAGGCGGTGACCGCGATCTGGCCGAGGGCGGCCCAGCTGGCCCCCCGGACGTCGACGCCGACCAGGAGGGCCACCCCCACCAGGCCGACGACGAGGCCGGAGACCGTGCGGCGGTCGAAGCGCGTCGAGCGCCAGCCGACCACCACGCCCATGAGCGGCACGGTCGCGACCAGCAGGGCCGCCAGCGAGCTCGGGATGCGCCGCTCGGCGGAGGAGAGAAGGCCCCAGGGGACGGCCAGCTCGACGGTGGTGTAGAGGACCACCCACGGCCACCGCTCGACGAGCGGGCGGATCAACCCCCGCCGGAACGCCAGGGGCAGCAGCGCCAGCGCCGCCGGCGCCGTCCGCAGGAACACCAGCGTCCCCGGGGTGAGCTCGCGCACCGAGACGCGGATCAGCAGGTAGGGGATGCCCCAGATCACGCCCATGGCCCCGAACAGGAGCCAACCGCGACGGTCCAACTACGCCGGGGCGCTGAGCCAGGCGATGCCCACGAGCCCCACACCGGTGTGCAGGGTCATGGCCGGGCTGAAGCGGGCGGGTGCCGCAACCGCGGTGCCGAGGGCGTTCCGGAGCTGGCGGGCCGGGCCGATGGCGCCGGCGTGGAACACCGTCGCGGCGGAGCCCTCCCGACCGCCCCGCCGCTCCCACTCCTCGACCAGGGCCCCCGCCAGGTCCCCCTGCTCGTCGTGGCCGATGGCCTCCACCGCTCCGTCCCTGAAGGCGAACATCGGGCTGGCCCCGCCCCGACGCGCCGCCTCCAGGCTCGGGGAGGGCACCAGTCCTCCCTCCTCGAGGGCGTCGAGGGTCTCGAGGGCGGCGATCAGGCGCGCCCGGCGCACCGCGTCGTGCGTGGCCTCGAGCACCGCCGCCGGCTCGGCGCCGGCCGCGGCGGCGCGAGCCGCCACCTCGACGACCAGACCCTGGGCCGACGCCGCGGTGCGGGTGTCGACCACGTCCACCTGCCGGTCGGTGAGCCCGGCCGCCAGGCGGGCCGTCCGGCACATGATCGTGAAATCGGTGGCCGGCGTCAGGACCAGCACGTGGTCGCCAGGGGGGCCGGCCTCGATGGCGGCGACGTAGTCGAGGACCGAGGGCGGGACCGATTTGACCGGCTGGTGCTGGGCCAGGGCCCGGTGGACCCGCTCGGGGTCGACCGTGTCGTCGCGGGCGTCGGGACCCCGACCGAACACGATGCCGATAGGGACCACGCGTACCGGCAGACGTCGTGCCACCCTGGAGGGGAGACACGCGCTCGAATCGGTCACGACGAAAGTTGCCATGAGCCCCGGACCCGCCTCAGCCGCCGGTCCCGATGACCCGGGACCGGAGACCGTCAGCTTCACCATCCGGGAGCTGATCGAGCAGTCGGGCGTTCCGGTGGCGACCATCCACCACTACCGACGGCTCGGACTCCTTCCCCCGGCCGAGGAGGTGGCGCCGAACCGTTTCCTCTATGACCGCCGGCACCTGCAGGCCCTGGTGCTGATCCGGCGGCTCCGGGAGCGCGAGCTGTCGTTGGATGCCATCGCCGAGATCCTCCCAGATCTGATGGCCTCGGAGGAAGAGGCGTTCCGTCCCGAGATGTGGGACCGGGCGGCGCGCGAGCTGCGCTCGTCCGGGCGGGGGGCGGTGGCGGGACGGCTGGTGGCGGCGGCCACGGCGGCCTTCGCCCGGCACGGCTACGCCGAGGTGACGGTCAGTGACGTGTCCGCCGCCGCCGGCCTCGGCAAGGGCACCGTGTACCGGCACTTCGCATCCAAGGAGGAGCTGTTCTTCGCCGTGGCGGAGACGCTCGTGACCGACGTGGTGGCGGCCTTCGACGAGCAGGGGGGAGACGGGCGGGTCCCCCGGGACAAGGCGGCGGCGGTGTTGGCGGTGGAGCTCCGCCCCCACCTGCCGATCGTGCTCGACCTGGTCAGCGGCGCCCTGCGCAGGCAGCCCGGCCACGAGGAGGCGGCCCAGCGCTTCCTGCTCCTCCTGGCCACCCACGTCGGGGAGCGGGTGCACGGCCGGGGGGACCCCCTCGAGCGGGGCTTCGAGGTCCTCGTGACCGCCTTCGAGAACTCCGTGGGCGCCGCTCTGGGGCTCTGACCACAAATCCTTGACGGGCCCCATCGAGGCATATACAACTGTGCGACCCACGGGTCACATACTTGTACGTTAGGAGCCGCGTGGTCGTTTTGGGTGACCCGACGCGGGCCCCGGCCGGTGTCCCCACTGAAGCCGAGGTCCTGGGCCGGGCGTCGGGTGAGAACTTTCCCGTGGCTTCGCGCTGGCTCCTCGGGCCGGCCCGGAACCACCTGGTGGCCCTGTACGGCTTCGCCCGGCTGGTGGACCAGCTCGGGGACAGCGCCGACGGTGACCGCCTGGCCCTCCTGGACTGGGCCCAGGCCCAGCTGGAGGAGGCGGCGGCGGGACGGGCCGGCCACCCCGTGTTCTGCCGGCTGTCCCCCACCATCCGGTCGTGCCGCCTCCCCCTCCAGCCCTTCCGGGACCTGATCGAGGCCAACCGGCGGGACCAGTCGGTCCAGCGGTATGCCACCTTCGACCAGCTCCGGGGCTACTGCCGCCTCTCGGCCGATTCGGTCGGCCGGCTGGTGCTCGGCGTGTTCGGCGTGGCAGGGGAGGAGGAGACCGCCCTCTCCGACTCGGTGTGCACCGGGCTGCAGCTGGTCGAGCACTGGCAGGACGTGGCCGAGGACGCCGCCGCCGGCCGGATCTACCTGCCGCTCGAGGACATGGAGACGTTCGGCGTGACCGAGGCGGAGGTCCTGGCGGCGGGGCCCGGGGCGGGGGGACCAGGGGGCCCCGCCTCTCCCCGCCTCCGCTCCCTGCTGGCGTTCGAGACGGCCCGGGCCCGGGACCTCCTGGAGACCGGGGCCGGACTCGTGGCGCGGTTGCGGGGAAGGCCCCGGCTGGCGGTGGCGGGGTTCGTGGCGGGCGGCCTGGCGGCGGCCGACGCCCTGGCCGGGAGCGGATACGACGTGCTGACGGGACCGCCCCGCCCCCGCCGGGCCCGGGTGGCGGTGCACGGAGCCGGCCTGATCCTGCGCCGTGGGGGCCGGGGATGACCGCCGTGCGCCCCTCGCCGGGCGGTTCCGCCGTCGAGGAGGCCTACCACCGGTGCGAGGAGATCACCCGCCGGGAGGCCAAGAACTTCGCCTACGGGATCCGACTGCTGGCGCCGCCGAAGCGCCAGGCGCTCTCGGCCGTGTACGCCCTGGCCCGCCGCATCGACGACATCGGGGACGGTGCCGGCGAGCCCGGGGCGAAGCTGGCGGCGCTGGCCGGGGTGCGCACGTCCCTCGTGGCGATCCGCGCCGGGACGCCGCCACCTGAGGAGGACCCGGTCCTGGTGGGCCTGGCCGACGCCGCCCGCCGCTATCCCATCCCGTTGGAGGCCTTCGACGAGTTGATCGAGGGATGCGAGATGGACGCCTCGGGCGCCACGTACCGCACCTACGAAGAGCTGCGCGGCTACTGCCGGCGGGTGGCGGGGTCGATCGGACGTCTCTCGCTGGGCGTATTCGGCACGCCGGACCGGACGGTCACCGATCCCATGGCGGACTCGCTGGGCACCGCCCTGCAGATCACCAACATCCTCCGTGACATCGTCGAGGACCGCGACCAGCTGCGCCGGATCTACCTGCCCGCCGAGGACATCAGCCGCTTCGGCTGCCATCCCGACCTGTCGGGGCCGATCGACGCCGTCTCCGCCCTGGTGGTCTTCGAGGCGCGCCGGGCCGAGGAGCTGTTTGCCCACGGTTACCAGCTGCTCCCCCTGCTCGAGCGCCGCAGCCGGGCGTGCGTCGGGACCATGGCCGGGATCTACCGGCGCCTGCTGGGCAGGATCGTCGACGATCCGGCGGCGGTGCTGCGCGGCCGGGTGTCGGTACCGACCGGCCAGAAGCTCTTGGTGGCGGCGCGCAGCCTGGTGGGCCGAGCGGCGTGAACGGGCCTCGCAAGCGGGGATCGCAACCCGGAACCGGTTCAGTGGCGGTGGTGGGAGGGGGGCTGGCCGGGCTGGCCGCCGCCCTGGAGTGCGCCGATGCCGGCGCCGGGGTGACGCTCATCGAGAGCCGCCCCCGGCTGGGAGGGGCCACGTGGTCCTTCCGCCGGCACGGGGCGTGGTTCGACAACGGCCAGCACGTCTTCCTCCGCTGCTGCACCGAGTACCGGCGCTTCCTCGACCGGCTCGGGGTGTCGAGCCACGTTCACCTGCAGAGCCGGCTGGACGTGCCGGTGATCTCGCCCTCGGGGCGGACGGCGCGCCTGCGGCGCTCCCAGCGGCTGCCCGCTCCGCTGCACCTCGGAGTGACGCTGGCCCGCTACCGCCATCTCTCGCTTCCCGACCGGGCCCGCCTCCTGCCCGCCGCGCTGGCGCTGCGAGCCGTCGATCCTGACGGCCCCGCCTCTGACACGGTGACCTTCGGCCAGTGGCTGGCGGCCCGGGGTCAGAGCCCGGCGGCGGTCGAGCGCCTCTGGGACCTGATCACCCTGCCCACGGTGAACCTGCCGGCGGCCGAGGCGTCCCTCGCCATGGCCGCCAAGGTCTTCCGGACCGGCCTGCTCGAGGAGCCCGGTGCCGCCGACATCGGCTGGTCGCGTCTGCCGCTCGGTCGCCTCCACGGCGGGGCGGGGCGGCGCGCCCTCGAGGCGGCCGGCGGCCGGGTGCGGCTGGGCACGGCCGTCGCCGCGGTCGAGCCCGGTCCCTCCGGCGTCCGCGTCGTCACCGCCGACGGCAACGGTGACGAGTACGACGGCGTCGTCGTGGCCGTTCCGCACGACAGGGTCGGACCCCTCCTGCCGCCCGGAACGGTGCCGGCGCAGGCCCGGCTGACCGAGCTCGGCACCTCCCCGATCGTGAACGTCCACATCGTCTACGACCGCCGGGTCACCGACCACGCTCTGCTGGCCGCCGTCGACAGCCCGGTGCAGTGGGTGTTCGACCACACCGAGCCGGCCGGCCTCGGTCAGGGCCAGGCCCTGACCGTCTCACTGTCGGCTGCCGACGCCCATCTGGGCCGGCCTGCGGCGGCGCTGGCGGCCGGCATCGTCGGCGAGCTGGCCCGCCTGCTGCCGGCGGCGGCCTCCGCCCGCGTCGAGCACACGGTCGTGACGCGCGAGCGGGCCGCCACCTTCCGCGCCGTGCCGGGCACAGCGGCGCTGCGGCCCCCGGCGGTCACCGCCCACCCGCGCGTGTGCGTGGCCGGAGCATGGACCGACACCGGGTGGCCCGCCACCATGGAGGGAGCGGTACGCAGCGGATCCGCCGCCGCCCGCCGCCTCCTCGTCTCGGTCCGACCGCAGTCCCGACTACCCGAGGAGGTTCCCTCTTGACGACCGTCCAGACGGCCCCCGATGTCCTCACCCGGGCCCGTGCCCTCGTCGTTCCCGCCCTCGAGGAGGCGGTGGCCCGCCTCAACGATGAGCTGCGGCTGCCCGTGGAGTACCACCTCGGGTGGCGCGCCGCAAACGGGGCGCCGGTGCCGGGGCGCTCGGGCAAGTTCGTCCGTCCCGCCCTGGCCGTCCTGTCGACAGAGGCGGCGGGGGCCCCTGCCCACGTCGGAGTGCCGGGCGCAGTGGCGGTGGAGCTGCTGCACAACTTCTCGCTCGTGCACGACGACGTCATCGACCGCGACGCCGAGCGGCGACACCGGCCGACGGTGTGGGCCCAGTTCGGCGTGGCAACGGCGGTGATAGCCGGTGATGCACTGCTGGCGCTGGCCCATCAGACCCTGCTCGACCAGCCCGGAGCCGGCGCCCGGGTCGCGGCCCGCTCCCTGGCGTGCGCGACCACCGCCCTCATCGGCGGCGAAGCCGACGACATGGCCTTCGAACAGCGCCTCGACGTGTCGGTCGACGAATGCCTCGAGATGGCCATCGGCAAGACCGGCGCCCTGCTCGCCTGCGCGTCCTCGATCGGCGTTCTCCTCGCCGAAGGCGGGGTGGAGCTATACGAGGCCCTGGCCGACTTCGGGCTCAACGTGGGGCTCGCCTTCCAGGCCGTCGACGACGTCCTCGGCATCTGGGGGGACCCGGCGGCCACCGGCAAACCGGCGTGGAGCGACCTGCGCGACCGGAAGAAGACCCTGCCGATCGCGGTGGCGCTGGCGTCCGGCCACGCCGCCGTGGACGAGCTGCGCGCCCTGCTCGGTGGCGACCTGCTCGGCGACGACGAGGTCGCACGCGCCGCCGTCCTGGTCGAGGTCTGCGGGGGTCGCGACGAGACCGAGCGCCAGGCCCGCGCCTTCCTTGGGGCCGCCCTCGAGGCCATCGACGACGTCGACCTCCCGGCGCCCACCCGCGCCGAGCTCACCGACCTGGCCCGCTTCGTCGTCGACCGGGACTTCTAGGCGAGATCCCGTGGCCCTCACCGCCGACCCCGCCGACACCGTCGCCGCTGTCGACACCCGTCTCGACCAGGACCGGCAGGAGCCGGAAGCGGCCGGCGCCCTCGACCGTGCCGTGCACCGGCTCGTCGAGCTGCAGGACCCCGCCGGCTGGTGGAAGGGGGAGCTGGAGACCAACGTCACGATGGACGCTGAAGACCTCCTGCTGCGGCACTTCCTCGGGATCCTCAGCGCCGAGGACGGCGCCGACACGGCGCGCTGGATCCGCAGCCAGCAGCGCGACGACGGGACGTGGTCCACCTTCTACGGCGGGCCGCCGGACCTCTCGACGACCATCGAGGCCTACGTCGCCCTCCGCCTCACGGGCCAGGCCGCCGACTCCCCCCACCTGGGCCGGGCAGCCCGCTGGATCCGCGCCGCGGGCGGAATCGAGGCGTCACGCGTCTTCACCCGCATCTGGCTGGCCCTGTTCGGGGAGTGGCGGTGGGAGGACCTGCCCGCCCTGCCCCCCGAGGTCGTGCTGCTCCCGCCCGGTGTCCCCCTCAACATCTACGACTTCGCGTGCTGGGCCCGCCAGACGATCGTCCCCCTCACCATCGTGGCCACCCACCGGCCGGTGCGGCCCCTGCCCTTCACCCTCGACGAGCTGCGCACCGGTTCCCCACCTGCTCGTCCCGGCGGGAAGTGGGGTCTCCTGGACCGCCTGCTCCACACCTACGGTCGGCTGCGCCCCAACCCCGTGCGGGCCCTGGCCCTGGGCCGGGCGGAGCGGTGGATCCTCCGCCGGCAGGAGGCAGACGGCTCGTGGGGCGGCATCCAGCCTCCGTGGGTGTACTCGATCCTGGCCCTGCACCTGCAGGGGTACCCCCTCGACCATCCCGCCGTCTCCGCCGCCCTCGAGGGACTCGAGCGCTTCACCGTCCGCGACCAGCGGGGCCGGAGGCTGGAGGCGTGCCAGTCCCCGGTGTGGGACACGGCCCTGGCGCTGGTGGCCCTCGGTGACGCCCGGTCGACCCGGACCGGCGCGGCGGCCCCCGCCGGTGACGAGGTGGACGGGGCGACGGCCCGCGCCGCCCGGTGGCTGCTGGGCGAGGAGATCGCAGTGGGCGGGGACTGGGCCGTGCGCCGCCCCCGGCTGTCTCCCGGCGGCTGGGCCTTCGAGTTCGAGAACGACAACTACCCCGACATCGACGACACCGCCGAGGTGGTGCTGGCGCTGCGCCGGGCGGCACCGGGCTCGGCGGAGGTGGAGGCGGCCTGCGCCCGGGCGGTGGCCTGGGTCGAGGGCATGCAGTGCCGCGCCGGAGGGTGGGCGGCCTTCGACGTGGACAACGACCGGGAGGCGTGCCGCCAGCTCCCGTTCTGCGACTTCGGGGAGGTGATCGACCCGCCCAGCGCCGACGTCACCGCCCATGTGGTGGAGATGCTGGCGGCGGAGCCCGGTGCCGACCACCGGGTCCTGGCCCGGGGCGTGGACTGGCTGTGGAGCCAGCAGGAGGCGGACGGCTCGTGGTTCGGGCGGTGGGGGGCCAACCACGTCTACGGCACCGGTGCCGCGGTCCCGGCCCTGGTGGCTGCCGGCGCGTCACCCTCCGACGCCCGGATCCGGCGGGCGCTGCGCTGGCTCACCGCCCACCAGAACTCCGACGGGGGCTTCGGTGAGGACCTCCGCTCCTACGACGACCCGTCGTGGCGGGGCCGGGGTGCGTCCACCCCGTCCCAGACGGCATGGGCCCTCCTGGCGTTCCTCGCCACGGGGGAACGGGGCCCGGCCGCGGCGCGGGCCGTGGCGTGGCTGGTGCGAAACCAGAGGGAGGACGGTTCGTGGGACGAGCCCTGCTTCACCGGCACCGGCTTCCCCGGCGACTTCTACATCAACTACCACCTGTACCGGCTGGTGTTCCCGGTGATGGCACTAGGCCGGTGGGTGGCGGGAACGGGGCCGGCGTGACCGTACGGCCCGCCGAGGCGCCCCTCCAGGTGGTGCTGGCCGGACCCCGGTCGTTCTGTGCCGGAGTGGAGCGGGCCATCGAGATCGTGCACCGCGCCCTCGAGCGCTTCGGGACGCCCGTCTACGTGCGGCGCCAGATCGTGCACAACTCCCATGTGGTGGCCCGCCTCGAGCGGGCCGGGGCGGTGTTCGTCGAGGAGCTCGACGAGGTGCCGGAGGGCGCCACCGTCGTGCTCTCGGCCCACGGCGTCACGCCGGTGGTCCGCGCCGACGCGGCGGGACGCCGGCTGCACGTCATCGACGCCACCTGCCCACTGGTGGCCAAGGTGCACGCCGAGGCCCGGCGCTTCAGCCGCCAGGGCCGCCACGTCCTCCTGATCGGGCACCGGGGCCACGACGAGGTGGAGGGAACCCTCGGCGAGGTACCGGGGACCCATCTCCTGGAGTCGGAGGCCGACGTGCAGGCCCTGTCCCTCGACGCCGGCGCCGAGGTGGGGCTGCTGACCCAGACGACCCTCGCACCCGACGAGGTCGCGCCGATAGCCGAGGCGGTGCGCGCCCGGTTCGCGGGCACCGCGGTGCCGGCGGCCAGCGACATCTGCTTTGCCACCCAGAACCGCCAGGAGGCGGTGCGGGCGGTGGCGGCCGAGTGCGAGGTGGTGCTGGTCGTGGGCTCCGCCAACTCTTCGAACAGCAACCGCCTGGTGGAGGTGGCGGCGCGGGCGGGGGCCCGGGCCCACCTGGTCGAGGACGCCGCCGCCGTCGATCCCCGGTGGCTCGACGGCGTGAGGCGGGTAGGGCTCTCGGCCGGGGCGTCGACCCCCGAGACACTCGTGTCCGGGGTGGTCGATCGCCTGCGTAGTCTCGGCCCGGTCGAGGTGACCACGCGCGACGTGGTCGACGAGGACGTCTTCTTCCAGCTGCCTCCGGAGGTGCGCTGATGTCACTGCCGCTGCGTCAGAACCTGCGGGTCGGGGCCTACCTGATGGGCCGCCGCCTCAGGCGGGACCGCCACTTTCCGCTGGTGCTGGAGCTGGAGCCGCTGTTCGCGTGCAACCTGGCGTGCGCCGGTTGCGGCAAGATCCAGCACCCTGTCGACATCCTCCGGCGGCGCATGACGGTCGACGAAGCGGTCGGTGCCGTAGAGGAATGCGGGGCTCCGGTCGTGTCCATCGCCGGCGGGGAGCCCCTCCTCCACCCCCAGATCGGAGAGATCGTCGACGCCCTGGTCCGGCGGAAGCGCTTCGTCTACTTGTGCACCAACGCCATCCTGATGCCGAGGCGCATGGACCGGTTCCAGCCCTCGCCCTACTTCTCGTGGGCGGTGCACATCGACGGGCTGCGGGAGCGTCACGACGAATCGGTGTGCCGGGAGGGGGTGTTCGACGAGGCGGTCGCCGCCGTCCGGGAGGCCAAGGAGCGGGGCTTCCGGGTGACCACCAACACCACCTTCTTCAGCACCGACTCCCCCAAGACCGTCCGCGAGGTCCTCGACTTCCTCAACGACGACCTCGAGGTCGACGCCATGATGATCTCGCCGGGCTACGCCTACGAGAAGGCCCCGGACCAGGAGCACTTCCTGGGCGTCGAGCAGACCACGCGCCTGTTCCAGGAGGCCTTCTCCGGAGGCGCCCGGCGCCGCTGGCGACTTAACCACACCCCTCTGTTCCTCGACTTCCTGGAAGGGCGGGCCCAGTTCGAGTGCACGGCCTGGGGGATCCCCAGCTACTCCATCCTCGGCTGGCAGCGCCCGTGCTACCTGATGGCCGACGGCTATGCCTCGAGCTACAAGGAGCTCGTCGAGACGACGGACTGGTCGGCGTACGGCCGGGGCCGGGACCCGCGCTGCGCCAACTGCATGGCCCACTGCGGGTACGAGCCGACGGCGGTAGTGGCCACGGCCGGCTCGCTCCGCCAGTCGCTGCGCGCCCTCGTCGACACCCTCTGATCCCGGGGGAGGCGGACCGCTGACGCCGGACCGCTGACGCCGGACCGCAGACGGCGGACCGCTGACCCCGGACCGCTAACGCCGGGCCAGCGTCCGCAGCCGGCGGGGCAGGGCCTGGAGCCTCACCCTGGTACGGCGGCTCCGCAGGCCCTTCTCGACGATCAGGCCGAACGACGTGGTGACGTAACCGCCGAGGGACACCCGGAGATGGGTGGTGGTGTAGGGCTCCACGTCGACGTGGCGGTCGGCCTCGCTGTCGCCGGCGGAGAAGTCGCACTCGACGTGGTGGCCCGCGGCCCGGAGCCGCCCGGCCATCTCCTCGATGTCGCGCCGCCGGAATATCACCGTCCCCCCCGCCTCGACGGTTGCGTCGTTGGACTCGACGTTGAACTCGGTGGTGTGCACCGCCACTCCCCCCGGCCGCAGGGTGTCCATCTGGGCGGTGATGAAGCGGATCCCGCTCTCGATGGACCCCAGGTGCTCGAAGGCGCAGGACGACCAGTTGAAGTCGAACCCGGCCAGGTCCCCGGGGATGGCGTTCATGTTGACGACGCGGAACGAGGTGGCGGCGCGGAAACGCTCCGGGTCGCAGAGGCCGTACGGGTTGAGGCCGTCGATCCCACCGGCGTACTGGTTGGTCTGGTCCCACCCCACCGCCTCGGCCTCGAGCGGATCCAGGTCGGTCGCCACTATGCGGCAGCCCCGGCCGGTGAAGTACGACACGAGGGGCTCGGTGCCGACGCCGAAGCCGAGCCCGCTCCTCCCCGGCTCGAGCATGCCCCGTTCGTCCAACGCCTGGATGATGAACAGCCACTCCCACAACTTGCGGTGCAGGATCACCCCCGGCGCCGCCCGCTCGCGGTCCCAGCCCGCCCGGATGGTCTCGGCCCAGTGCTCGAAGGCCGCCGACCGGAGGTCGGCCTCCCGGCACAGGTGCGAGACCATCGTGGCGCCGGGGGCCCCGGGCCCGCCGTCGTCGGGCCCGGCCGGGCCGGCGACCCCGGCCTCGGCCGGAGCGCCCATCACCTCGGTCCACGGCCGCCGCAGCAGGGGCACCAACTCCTCCGGGACCGGCATGTACCACCCACCGGCCCCAGCCCGGTCGGAGGCGAGGGCCAGGATCACGCCCACCACCGCCCGCTCGACGAGTCCGACCCCGGGCGCCCCGGGGCCGAGGGCGTGAGCGGCGCGCTCGCGACCCACCAGCCCGGCGAAGTTCATGACCGCCCGGGAGAGCGGGTCGATGGAGTAGAGGTCCGGGGGATGCTGGGGGTGGGGCCACGTGTACCGGAGGGCCTCGAACCATCTCGGCTCCAGCTCCCCCTTCGGTGAGTCGCTGACGTGCCGGAAGGCGTCCGCCAGCCCCTCGCACTGCTCGGGCGACAGGGAGCTGGCCCCGTCGACGACGGTCACCATCCGGCGGACCTCCGGTCCCCCCGTCCGCACCAGGCGGTCGCGGTCGTAGCGGCGCCGGGCCTCGGCGTCGTGGGCGGGGTCGGAGCGTCGCTGCACGCCTCCCAGTCTCCTACGTCCACCGGGCCGTGTTCTGATGGGGCCGTGGCGGAACGTGTGAGGCGGGAGCCACCGCCGTTCCGGCAGGCGGCGGTGGCCCGGGTCGAGGAGCTGAGCCCCCGCATGGTGCAGGTGACCGTGCAGGGAGCGGACCTGGGAGGCCTGGCCGGCGCCGGCCCGGCGGCCAGCATCCGCGTGCTCCTGCCCGAGCCGGGGACGGCCGAGCTGGTGGTGCCGGCCTGGGCGGGCAACGAGTTCCTGCGCCCCGACGGGAGCCGGGCCATCATCCGCACGCTGACGCCCAAGCGAGTGGACGCCGACGCGGGAGAGCTGGACGTGGCGGTGGTGGTCCACGGGGACGGAGCAGCCTCGCAGTGGGTCCGGGCGGCGGCGGCCGGCCAGCCGGTGGCGGTCTCGGGCCCGGGCCGGGGCTATGCCATCCCCGAGGACGGGACCGCCTATCTGCTGGCCGGGGACGAGACCGCCCTGCCGGCCATCGGCCAGCTCCTCGAGGCACTGCCCGTCGGGGCCGAGGTCGAGGCCCACGTGGAGCTGGCCGCCTCCGAGGGCCGGATCCCGCTGCCCGAGCGGGCCGGGGTCACGGTCGGGTGGCACGAGCTCCGCCCGGGGGACCCGCCGGGAGCGGCTCTGGTCGACGCCGTGAGCCGGGCCCCCGTCGACGGGCGGACCCACGTGTGGGTGGCCGGAGAGGCCGCCTCGGTCCAACGCATCCGGCGGATGCTGTTCGAGGAGCGGGGCCTCGCCCGCGACCGGGCCACGGTCCGCGGCTACTGGAAGCACGGCCGCCGCGCCGGATCCGGCGACGAGGCATGACCCGCTGAGCACCGGCCCGGGCGCTACGGTCGTTTCGACGATGGGCACGATCCGGGTGGTGCTGGCGGAGGACCACGTGGGCGCCTACTACCCCGCCGCCCTCGAGCTGGCGGCCGAGGGTGACGTGCTCCTCCTCCCCTAGCGCTCAGGGGGCGGCGGCCTCCTCGGGGACGGCGGTGCTGCCGATTATCTCCCTGATCTTCTCGGCCGGAAGGCTGACGTACATGGCCCAGGAGTAGATGACCAGGCTGAAGGCGACCACGACGACGATGTCCCACCACACCGCGTTGGTGCCGAACCACGGGTGCTTCATCGGCCCGAAGGTGCTGCCCCACTCCAGCACCCCCATCCCGATGAGGTAGAAGGGGAGCCAGCTGGCAGCGCGCACGTCCCAGACCGGGGAGACGGGGTTGAGCCGGAACATCCGGTTGGCGACGAGGATCACATAGCCGATGCCGATGCCTACCCCGAGCTTCCACACCGTGTCCCATCCCGACCAGAGGATCAGCAGGCTGGCGATGGCAAAGCCGGCGGGGGCCAGGACCGACGCCCCTGGCATCCGGTAGGGCCGCTCCTGGTCGGGCAGGCGCCGGCGGAACGCCCCCAGCGCCAAAGGGGCGCCGGCGTACATGAGCACGCTGGCCCCGGTGATGAGACCCACCAGCTTCCGCCAGCCCGGGAACGGCAGGAAGCAGATGCAGCCGGCGACGAAGGCGGTGATCAGCCCGACCCAAGGCACGGCCTGGCGGTCGGTCCACTCGAACGCGGACGGGAAGTAGCCGTTGCGGCTGAGCCCGTAGGACACGCGGGAGGTGGCCGTCACATAGATGAGACCCGTCCCCGACGGTGACACCACTGCGTCGATGTAGAGGATCGTGGCCAGCCACCCCACGGCCGCGAGGGTGGCGACCTGGGCAAAGGGGCCCGTGAACAGGCTGAAGGCGGCGGTGGCCCATTTGCCGTGGGCATAGCTGGGCGGCAGGGCCGCCAGGAACACCACCTGGAGAACGATGTACATGAGCGAGCCGATGACGGTGGAGCCGATGACCGCCCGGGGGATGTCCCGTTTGGGGTTGGCGCTCTCGCCCGCCAGCTGGTCGGCCTGCTCGAAGCCGAGCAGAGAGAAGATGATCCCGCTCGTCGACACCGCCGACAGGATCCCCTTGGCGCCGTAGGGATTGAACCCGTCGGCCGCGGTGAAGTTGCCCTTGTGGAAGTTCACGATGGCCAGCACGAAGATCGTCAGCAGGGGCACGCCGATCTTCCACCACGTAGCCGTGTTGTTGGCGAAAGTGAGGCGCCGGACGCTGAGAAAGTTGATGGTCACGAAGACCGCCATCAGCACGATGGCGGCCACGATCCCCGCGCCGGTCAGCACGTGCTGGGGCGGGTTGCCGGAGAGCTTCTCCCAGTGCTTGGCGAACGACCAGTGCTGTCCGTACTGGATGGCGGCCAGCACCTCGATCGGGGCCACGGTGACGGCCTGCAGCCACGAGAACCACCCGAACGACCCCCCGGCCAGGCCCCCGAAGGCGTAGTGCGGGAAGCGGGCCGTGCCCCCGGAGACGGGGTACATCCCACCCAGCTCGGCATGCGAGAGGGCCAGGATCAGGATCGCCACGCCGCCGATGGCCCACGAGATGATGGCGGCCGGTCCCGCCGTCTGCAGCGCTCCCTGGGGGGTGAACAGCCACCCCGATCCGATGATCGATCCCGTCGACGCCCAGATGAGCCCGATGAAGCCGATGTCCCGGCGCAGCATCGTCCTGCGCACCGGGGCCCCAGGCCCCGCAGCGGTCGTCGTCGCCATGTCCCCCCTGACCGAATACTCAGGCGTCGCCGGGCGGCGAGCACCCTGCGTTGCCATTCTGAACATTCGCGGTCGCGATAGCCAGCACCCGGCTCAGCCGACCACCCCCAGGTCCCGGGCCCACGCCAGGTTGCGGCGGGCCGAGCCGACGTGGGCCTGGTGGACCACGTGGCCCTCCCCCTGGTTGGCGTCCCCGTAGATGATCGGCCCCCCGCCCCGGCCCTCGGCCTCGGTCGCCAGCCGGTCGAGGTCCTGCCAGTAAGAGATCTCCTCGCTCGTCGGGCTGAACACCTCGTTGACCAGCGGCACGTGCTTCGGCTCTCCGAGCATCATCCCGTAGTAGCCGAGGTCCCGCAGCTCGGTGGCCCACCGGCGCAGCCCCTCGACGTCGTCGGTCGCTCCTCCCCACATACCGCTGATCGGATAGCGGATCCCGGCGGCCCGGGCGTCGATCAGCACCTTCGAGCGCAGGAACAGGGTCTCGCGGCCCTGGGCCGTCCAGCGGTAGCCGAGGGCCTGGTGGATGTCCCCGAAGCGCGACACGGCCCCGCCCATGTACTGCACCCGGGGCGAGGCGGCGGCGATCTCGTACGCCAGCCGCAGGCTCTGGGCCGTCTCGAGGATCGGGTAGATGGCCGTGGACCCGAGGTCCAGCCCCACCTCGGCCTCCACGCAGGTGAGCAGCGACTCCGCCCGGTACACGTCCTCGGGGCCCTCGACCTTGGGCAGCAGGATCCCCGTGAGGCTCGGCCCGATCACGGCGCGCAGGTCCTTGAGGGTCTGGCCGGTGTGCGGGGGCTGGACGCGGGCGAACCAGCGCGGCGACCCCGCCCGGGCCGCCGGTCCGTCGAGGAACCCGCGCACCGCCGCCCGGGCCCGGTCCCGCTCCGGCTCGGGGAAGGGAGTTCGCGGCTCCTCCAGGTCGATCATGACCGCATCGGCCCCGTGCTCCGACGCCCGCCCCAGTCGGGCGTCGTCGCTGCCGGGCACGAACAGCAGGGTGCGGATGGGCTTGGCGTCTTCTCTGGCCATGGGCCTGATCATGGATCACCGCCGCCACCTCCCGCGGTACGGTCGGCCCATGACCGACACCACGCGGCTCGGGGCCGCCGCGGTCCGGGAGCGGCTCGGCCACCCGGTCGTCGACGCCGACGGCCATTTCATGGAGCTGATGCCGCTCGTCGAGGACGAGATCCTGGCCTACCTCGAGGAGGCCGGAGGCGCCGAGCTACGGGAGCGCTACCGGCAGCGGCCCGTGCGCCACCTCGACACCCACCAGTTCGCCGCCGACCGCAACGACCCGACGGTGAGGGCGGAGTGGCGCAGCATGCCGTCGTGGTGGGGCAACCCGGTGGCCGACGCCCGGGACCGCGCCACCGCCCACCTGCCCGGCCTGCTGTACGAGAGGCTCGACGAGCTCGGCGTCGACGTCATGCTGACCTACCCGTCGTGGACCCTGGGGTTCCTCATGGGGTCGGACCCCGCCCTCCGCGCCCCCGTGTGTCGCGCCGTCAACCGCTACACCGCCCGGCTGTTCGACCCCTACCGGGACCGGCTGCGGTCCGTGGCGCTGATCCCGATGGAGGACCCGGCCGAAGCGGCGGCCGAGATCGACCACGCCGTGGGCGTCCTCGGCCACACCCTGGTGGTGCTGGCGGGCTACGCCACCCGCCGGCTGGGCACCGAGGCCGCCGCCTACCGGCTGGACGTTTACGGCATCGACAGCGAGGCCGACTACGACCCGGTGTGGGCCGCTTGCGTGCGCAACGGCGTGGCACCGGTGTTCCACAGCTCCCTGCAGCAGACTCATCCGGCCCGATCGGTGTCGAACTACGTCTACAACCACGTGGGCGGGATAGCCCACGCCCACGAGGCGCTGTGCAAGGCCCTGTTCATGGGCGGGGTGTACCGCCGCTTCCCCGATCTGCGCTTCGGCTACCTCGAGGGAGGCGTGATGTGGGGCGCCAGCCTGCTCGCCGACGTGCTCGGCCACTGGGAGAAACGCGGGGGCCACGCCATCACGACCCTCGACCCCGATCGCCTGGATGTGGCGGCGGTGATGGAGCTGGTGGACCGCCACGGCAGCGACGACATGCGGGACGCGTCCCCGCGCATCGAGGAGTTCCTGGCCCGGCGGGCGGGAAGACCGGCACAGCTGGACGAGTTCGCCTCCGCCGGGGTGGCCAGCGCCGGGGAGCTGATCGACGCGCTGGCGGGCCGGTCGTGGTTCGGCTGCGAGGCGGACGACCCCCTGGTGCCGCTGGCCTTCGAGCTGGGCATAGGCGGACGGCCGGTGAGCCTCCAGCCGATGCTGGGCACCGACATCTCGCACTGGGACGCCCCCGTGATGGCCGACGTGCTGCCCGAGGCGTACGAAGCGGTCGAGGACGGCCACCTCTCCGCCGAGCGCTTCGAGGCCTTCGTGTTCTCGAACGCGGTGCGGCTCCACGGCGGGATGAACCCGGCCTTCTTCGACGGTACGCCGTGCGAGAAGGAGGCCCGGGCCGTGCTCTCCGGCTGAAAGGCCGACTCAGCGGGCCCGCAGGGCCGGGCGGTGGGCCGGGTCGGCGACGGCGATGAGGGCCTCCGCCCGCTCCTGCTCGTCGAGCCCGCGCAGGTCGGCCACGCCGTGCTCGGTGACGACGACGTGCACGTCGCTGCGCGGCGTGGACACCACGGTGGGCACGGGCACGATCGAGGAGCGCTCTCCGTGGGTCGACGGCAGCACGATCAGCGACAGCCCGCCCGGGGACTGGGCCGCCGCCGCGCAGTAGTCGGCGTGGCCCCCGATGCCCGCCACCAGCCGGGGCCCGACCCGTTCGACGTTGACGGCGCCGTCGAGCCCGACTTGCAGCGCCGTATTGCAGCCTACGAACCGATCGATGGAAGAAAGGCGGCTGATGTCGTGGGACTGCTCGACCGGTACCAGTCGCAGGTGGCCGGCGTCGAAGA
>DASUHN010000124.1 GCA_036273495.1 Acidimicrobiales bacterium
TGGCCAGGTCGAGGGCGGCGGCCAGGTAGACGATGTACAGGAAGCCGTGGATGGGCCCGACCACCTCGACGACCGCCTTGGTGCCGGCGCCGAACTGCAGCGGGATGCCCACGAACACGAGGATGATCAGGCCGACGCCGACCGTGTAGGCCATGGCGCGGTAGCGCAGGAGGGCCCCCGGCAGGCCCCGCATCGTCGCGCCGTCCGTCACGAGCCACGCCAGCTCTTGCGCCGGCCCGAGGCGGCCAGCTGCTCGAGGTAGCGGTTGTAGGCGGCCACCTCCTCGTCCCCGCCGTCGTCCCAACGGGGAACCTCGGGCGGGGCGGCCTCCAGCGCCGCCCTGCGGGCCCGGGCCTGTTCCGGGTCGTCGTGCAGCAGCTGCCACCACAGGACCACCGCGAACCCGGCGAAGAACGGCCATTCGAACGTGTACGCCCACGACAGCGTGTTCCCGTCGAGGGCCCGGTGCAGCTGCCACCAGAACGCCGCCAGGCACCCGCCCGCCGCCACGACGACCCCGACGTGGCACCAAAGCGCCCGACCCGACAGCCACGTCCGGCTCCTCTGGCGCACGGCCAGAGGCTACCGGGGGTCGGTAGCGGCCCGGTCGGCGCGTGCCGCCCGCATCCGGCGAACGCCCTCGTTCACGGCGGCGGCGATCATCTTGTCGTTGTTGCCGGAGATGAAGTGGTGCACCCGCTTCTCGAGGAGGGCCCGGGCCAGGGGGTTGAAGGCGTGGTAGGTCTCGCGGAAGTGCACCCGGGTGCGCCCCCCGCCCAGGTCCTCCAGCTCGGTCCACCCCTCGGCACGCGACCACAGGGGCTTGCCGACGGCGTCGTACTTCCATGAGCGGGGCGGGTCCACCTTGGTCAGCCACTCCCACGACTCGGCCTTGCCGCCCGACAGGAGGTAGCGCGGGACGTGGAACCAGCAGTGGCGGACCAGTCCCTCACCGACGTCGTCCCCGGGATGGAGGATCTCGATGCCCATGCCGTCGGGGCCCCGGAACGAGCGCCGGGACCAGAACACCCCCCAGACCTCGTCGGGGGTGCCGTCGATGTCCACGGAGTACCGGTGCTCCTGCACGCCCGCGCCCCCGACTCCGCGCCTAGTTCTGGACGCGGGCCCGCAATGCCGCCAGGGCCCGGTCGGCGTGGGCGTTCATGTTGATCTCGGACCTGACCACGTCGAGGATCTTCCGGTCCCGATCGATCACGAACGTGGCCCGCTTCACCGGCCCGAGCTTGAAGCCGGCGTCGACGCCGAACAGCCCGGCCACCTTCCGGTCGGGATCCGACAGGAGGGGATAGTCGAAGCTGTGCTTGTCGGAGAACTGCTTCTGCTTGTCGACCGCGTCGCGGCTGATCCCGACCCGGCTGGCCCCCACGGCCGAGAACTCGGCGCCGAGGTCCCGGAAGTGGCAGCTCTCCCGGGTGCATCCCGCCGTCATGGCGGCGGGGTAGAAGAACAGCACCACCGGCCCGCCCGCCACGAGCTCGCTCAGCTTCCTCGGCGTGCCGGACTGATCAGGCAGCTCGAAGTCGTCAACCACGTCACCAGGCCGGAGCATGGGCCGGGACGTTACATCGGACGGCTGTGCGGAGACTCCTTCACCCGGACGTCCTCCCCCTCGAGCAGCAGGAGCCGGATCTCCCGCATGGCCGCCCGCCGGCGCTCGGGGTCCAGGCGGTCGACGAACAGGATGCCGTCCAGGTGGTCGGTCTCGTGGGCCAGGCAGCGGGCCAGGCGCTCCGACCCCTCCACCCGCACCGGCTCCCCGTGGCAGTCGGAACCGGTGGCCACGATGCGCCAGGGCCGGTTGAGCCCGTAGGTGAGCCCGGGGATCGACAGGCACCCCTCCTCGTCCTCCACCTGCTCCGGGGACTGCTCGACCAGGACCGGGTTCACGATGTGGCCGACCCCGGCCTCACCGGGCGTGTCGGGGTCCATGACCCC
The DNA here is from genome assembly GCA_036273495.1 of Acidimicrobiales bacterium. Classification (NCBI taxonomy): domain Bacteria; kingdom Bacillati; phylum Actinomycetota; class Acidimicrobiia; order Acidimicrobiales; species Acidimicrobiales bacterium. The sequence continues at coordinate 1,957 of DASUHN010000124.1, forward strand.
GTACACGAACACGCGCAGGCCCACCCCGATCTGGGGGGCGGCCAGGCCGGCGCCGCCGGCGTCGACCAGGGTGTCGGAGAGGTCGGCCACCAGCCGCTCGAGCGACCTGTCGAAGTCGGTGACGGCCGTGGCCTTCTGGCGGAGCACCGGGTCCCCGAAGAGCCTGATCGATCGGACGGTCACGGCGGGGAATCTAGGCGAGGGCAGCGACGGCTCCGGCCGGCCGGCCGGCGCTCAACGCCAGCGCCGCCAGCACCACCACCACCACGTCTATGCCGACCCGGTACCGCGACTGGCCGAAGGTCACGGCGGCAGCCACGAGGGTGTCGACGACCACCGCGAGGAGGGGCCACCACGGAAGGCCGCGGCGGCGCAGGACGCCGACGCCGGGCACGGCGACGAGGACGGCGAGGTAGAAGCCGACCAGACCGAGCCAGGCCGGAAGCTCGGGCCGGGCCAGCGCCGAGGACTCCAGGTCCAGCTGTTGGGCGGGGTGGTACAGCCCGAGATCCCGGCCCAGACGGGCGGCGACGACGGCCGGCACCCGGGTCTCGTGGTCCTCGATGTAGCGGACGGCGGCCCGGCGGTCGACGGCGTCCTGGCCGGGGCCGTCCAGCCCAGGCGGCTGGTGGATGGCGGCGACACACGAGAACGACCAGTACCCGACGAGGGGCCCGTAGTAGGCCGGGTCACAGTTGGCGTAGGCGAGGGTGGCGCCGAGCTCGCTCGAGATGAGAACGGGCTCCCGGAAGCGGGCGAGGTTGAAGCCCACCCAGGGCCCGATGAGCACGACGCTGGCGCCGAGGGCGGCCAGGGCGCAGGTGAGCCGCCCCCGGCCCGGCCGGGCGCCGGTCCTCGCCGGCCAGGCGGCCCAGATCACGCCCAGGGGAACGAGGAGCACGAGCTCGGACCGGGTGAGGGCGGCCAGCGCCGTCGCCGCCCCCACGCCGGCGGCGCGTAGCGCCGTGGGCCGGCTGCGGAACCGGTACCACGCCAGCACCATCAGCCCGACGACGAGCGGGATCAGCGACTCCGACAGGAGCAGGCCGTCGTTGATCCAGAAGTCGGGGAACACCGCGGCGACGACGGCGGCCGTGACCCCGACGCGCGGTCCGGCCAGGGCGCCGGCGGCCGCCCCCAGCGCCACCGCCCCGGCGGCGCCAACCACGCAGGCCCAGATCAGCTGGCCCAGGTAGCCCTTGACCCCCACAGCGGCGGCGGTCGCCAGCACCAGGGTCCAGAGCGGGGGATGGTCGGCGGCGGGCAGGACCTGATGGGGCCCGAGCAGGTAGCTGGCCGGGTTGACGAACCACTTCCCCTGCACGAGCAGGTCGGCCTGGTAGTGGTAGTAGAAGGCGTCACCGGCGGCCTGGGCGTGCTGCTTGTAGGCGAACACGTAACCGAGCCGGATCGCCAGCCCCAGGGCCCCGGCCGCCCAAAGCCATCGCCGGGTCGCGATCCGGTCCACCCCGTACGTTCTCCCACGACCCTGAGATTCGGCTGAGTGCCGGCTCGGGCGCCGGCGGGGAGTTGGCGGGCAGCCGGCGGCGGGCGGCCCCGGCCCGGCCGTCACCGGCTCCCCTAGGGTGAGGCGATGCCTCACAAACCGCCTACTTCGGGCGCGCCCTGATGGCCACCGGCACCGTCGTCGACCGGGACCTCGACTCGACGCCCGAACCGGAGCGCCAGCCGGCCGAAGGCGGTTACCTCCCCGTCGGCAGCGCCCGCCGCCTGGTCGTCCTCAGCATGTTGATGCTGTTCGTCGAGCTGGCCCTGATCCGCTGGACCGTGGCCAACAACGTCCAGCTCGTCAACATCACCAACTTCGTGCTGCTGGCCAGCTTCCTGGGCATCGGCGTGGGCTTCCTGCTGGCCCGGTCGCGCCACGACCTGTTCCGGCTGGTGCCGGTCTCCCTGGTCGTGCTGGTCGGCTTCGTGCTCGGCTTCGAGGTCCGCCTGGTGGGGCTGGCCGGCCCGCACAAGTTCCAGAGCGTCGGCGGCCGGGCGCCCCTGCCCCAGTGGGTGAGCTTGCCGGTGATCTTCGTGCTGGTGGCGCTCGTGATGGCGGGCCTGGGCCAGGGCCTGGCGGTGACCTTCTCCCGGTTCCGGTCGCTCGACGCCTACCGCTGGGACATTCTCGGCAGCATCGGCGGCATCGTGGCCTTCTCGCTGCTGTCGCTGGTCGGGCTGCCTCCCGTGGCGTGGGCGGCGGTGGTGGCCGTGCTCCTGCTGGCCCTGCTGGGACGCCGGTGCCGCTGGTGGCAGGGGTTCGGCATAGCCGTCGTGTTCGCCGTTCTGGCGGTCGAGTCGTTCTCGACCTACGACCACTGGTCCCCGTACTACAAGATCACCGCCGTCCCGCCGGCGGGCACCACCGGCGTGCTGTCGGTGTCGGGGAACAACATCCCGTTCCAGACGCTGTACCCGATCTCGACCCTGCACCGCATCGAGTCGTTCTACTTCTTCCCCTACCGCCACCTGACCCGCGCCCAGCTGGGCAACGTCCTCGTCATCGGGGCCGGCACCGGCAACGACGTGGGAGTGGCGCTGTCGGAGGGCGCCCGCCACGTCGACGCGGTGGAGATCGACCCCCGGCTGGTGGCGCTGGGCAAGCACTACAACCCCGAGCACGCCTACCAGGACCCCCGGGTGACGCTCCACGTCAACGACGGCCGGGCGTTCGTCGAGAACACCGGCAACCACTACGACCTGATCATCTACGCCCTGCCCGACTCGCTCACCGCCCTGACCGGCCAGGCCGCGCCGGTCGGGCTGGAGAACTACCTGCTCACCTCCCAGGCGATCGACGCCGCCAAGTCGCTCGTGGTGCCGGGCGGCACGTTCGTGATGTACAACTACTACCAACCGTTCCTGCTGAACCGGTACGCCACCCAGCTGTCGGACGCCTTCGGCTCCCGTCCGTGCGTGGAGCTGGGCAACACGCTGAGCGGGCGCCAGCAGGCCGTGCTCACCGTGGCCAAGTCGGGGCGCACCCCCAACTGCGCGTCGCCATGGGACGGGCAGCGGGTCTCGCCGGTGTCGGACGACCGGCCCTTCCCGTACCTGCCCACGCCGTCGATACCGACCTTCTACCTGACGGTCCTCGGGCTGGTCCTGGCCGGATCGCTGCTCGTGGTCCGCGTGGCCGGCGGCCCGCTCCGTCGGATGTCGCCGTTCGTCGACCTGTTCCTCATGGGCGCCGCCTTCATGCTGCTCGAGACCAAGAACATCGTGCAGTTCGCCCTCTTGTTCGGGACGACGTGGTACGTGAACTCCCTCGTGTTCGCCGGCGTGCTGCTCAGCATCTACGCCGCCGTGGAGACGGCGCGCCACGTGCGGCTGCCCCGACCCTGGATCCTGTACGCGGTCCTCCTCGTCACGCTGGTGGTGGCCGGGGTGGTGCCCCAGGCCTCGCTCCTGGCGCTGCCGGCGGTATTCCGCTTCCTGGCCGCGACGGCGCTGGCCTTCGGGCCGGTGTTCATCGCCAACCTGGTGTTTGCCCAGCGCTTCCGCGACGTCGCCTCGTCGACCACCGCGTTCGGGGCCAACCTCCTCGGGGCCATCGTGGGCGGGGTGCTCGAGTACCTGTCGCTGGTGACCGGCTTCCGCCTGCTCCTCGTGGCGGTGGGGGCCCTCTACGGGCTGGCGTTCCTCTTCGGGCGCCGGCACCTGAGCCCGACGACGGCGTGACGCCAGCCGGGGGAGCGGTGGATCACGAGCCCCGAGCGCTAGCGCCGCCGAGCCTGGTGGCGGCCTCGACGGCGAGCCAGAACAGGTCTCTCCGGCTCGAGTGGGTGTTCCAGCCGCGATGGTCCCAGGCCTCACCACTCACGTCGTCGCCGGCGTAGAGGTACTGGCCGAAGCTCACCTGCCGGAAGCGGGCAACGGCCGCCAGGGCCGCCGTCTCCATCTCGACGGTGACACAGCCCTCCTCCTGCCTCCTGCTGATGCGGGACCTGGTCTCGCGGTAGGGGGCGTCGGTGGTCCACGTCTTGCCCACCTGGTACGGGACGTCGTGGCCGACCAGCACGGCCACGAGCTCGCCGACGACGGCGGCGTCCAGCTCCACCTCGCGGGAAGGCTCGAGGTAGTGGTACGAGGTGCCCTCGTCCCGGACCGCGGCGGAAGGCACCACCACGTGGCCGAGAGCGAGACCGGGGGTCACGGCGCCGGCCCCGCCGCACGCCACGAAATGGCTGCCGCCCGAGACGATGGCTCCCTCCAACATCCCGGCGGCCATGGGAGCGCCCACTCCCGGGTGCATCACGCCGACGACCCCATGATCCGTCTGCAGGGCGAACAGGGGATGTCTCCCGTGTTCCCACTCGAAGGCGGTGACCTCCTCGGCCCGCTCCTGGCCGCACACCTCCTCGATCACCTCCAGGAAGAAGCAGAGGACGACGCAAGGGGGCGCCCCCTTCCGGCCCTTCCGGGGCCGGGGCGAGATGAGGGCGGTGGGATCGGGATCGTGCTCCAGGATCGGGAATCGGGCCCGGGCCATCTCCACCGTCGTATCTTGGCCTCCGCCCCCGACCGAGCGAGTGCACCCATGGCTCCGCGACGACCCCCGCTAGGTGGTCCTCAGAGGTAGCTCGGCAGCGCCATGCTGTCGTCGGGCCCGCCCCGGTGCTGGTGGACCGACCACGGTCTCCACCGCCTCCACAGCCACAGGGTCAGGCCCAGGCCGGCGACACCCACGACCAGCA
>DASUHN010000125.1 GCA_036273495.1 Acidimicrobiales bacterium
CATCCGATACCCGAAGGCGGCGTAACCATGTCCAGAAGACCGTCGGTAAGCCGTATGCGGGCGAACCGCACGTACGGATTGAAAGGGGGATGGGGAACCGGGCCAGCAACGGCACCGCGCCCCTGACTACCAATGGTTACGCCCAAGGTAGACGCTGAGCTGGTCCTGCAGGGCCGGGCCCTCGGCGACCCAACCCGTCACCACATCTTCCGCTACATCGCCGAAGCCGGGCGACCCGTGGGCGTGGCTGAGCTGACCGCAGACGTCAAGCTCAACCACAACGCCGTGCGCCAGCACTTGGCCGTGCTGCGCGAGGCGGCCCTGGTGGTGGAGGAGGTCGAGGAGCGCGACCGCCCGGGACGGCCCCGGCTGATGTACCGCATTGCCCCCGAGGTCGAAGGCAGCTGGGGAACCCGCGGCCCCCTCGACTTCCTGGCTCAGGCCCTGGCGGAGGCCATATCCACCAACGCCTCCCCCTACGACGTCGGTCGCCGCCTGGGCCGAGAGCGGGCTGCCGAGCTGGCCCCCGAACTGGAGGTGGCCGATCGCGCCGAGCTGTTGGAGGAGGAGATGGCTCGTCGCGGCTTTCGCCCGACGGCCAAGGACCGGCCGACCCGGCTCGAGCTCTCCCTGCACCACTGCCCGTTTGCCTCGGTGGCGGAGACGAATCCAGAGGTCGTCTGCGAGCTGCACCGAGGGGTCATGGACGGCCTTTGCGAGGGGTTGGGAGATCTGGAGGTGACCGAGTTCACCCCGCGGCGCAACAGGCGCCAGGTGTGCCGGGTCGCTGCCCAGGTCGGGACCGGCTAGCGGCCCTCGCCTTTCGGCCGTGCCCACCTACCAGGTGGAATCGACGGGGCCGACGTGTTCCTGCGGACGTATTCCTGGCGATCTCCTGACCCTCCCGGACGGCGTTAATCTCTAGTAGCCACTAGAAGTATTTGCAGGCTGGCGGTGAGGACAGGAGAGGCGCCATGAGCGTTCCGGAGTACGTGCCAACCGGGTTCGCGGACCGGGTGCGCCGGCTCGAGTCGGAGATGCCCCCCCTGCCGACCCGTCGGGGACCGAGGGAGCACCCCGGTGGCCCGTCGAGCGGGTCGTTCGGCCGCCTCCAGGGTCGGCCCGCACCGGACGCTGGTTACGCCTTGCACCTCGCCGCCCGCTTTGCCGGCCAGGTCGAGCTGGCTCCGGGGGAGGACCGCCGTGATGCGCTGATCGCGGGGGCCTTACTTGGCATAGCCCGAGCGTCGCGCTTCGGGCGGGCCCCGATCGCCACCGACGTCGGCGTCGGACTCGAACTGCTCGGCTATCTCGGCGGCGCCCCAGAGAACCTGATCCAGTGGCGGCGCCGGGCGCTCGAGGGCATCCATCGGGACGGCCCACGCCAGCTGCAGCTGCTCGGAGCGGATCGCGAGGTTCTCGGGATGGACCCTGGGCAGGCGAGGAGGGTCCTGGCCCACTGGCGCCGGCTGCTCCCGGCGGAGCTAGCCGGCCTACGTCCACGGGATTCGGAGGCGCTATCCCACCAGCAGCTGGCCGAGCTGCTCGCCGACCGGGCCGTCGATCCGGGGCCGGTGGGCGCGGGCCATGGGCGCTGACCGCCGGGCGGTCGGGTGGAGGGACCATCGGTGGCGACGGCGCGCGGCCTGTGCGGGGCTGGGGGCCGAGCACTTCGTGTTCGACGACGCCAGCGGCTCCCCGGCCCTCATGGAGGCGGTCGCCCGGGCCAAGGCGATCTGCGCCGACTGCCCGGTGCGCTCGGCATGTCTCGAGTTCGCGATCGCCACCCGCCAGGAAGGCATCTGGGGCGCGACGACGACCGTCGAGCGACGCGTGCTCAGGCGCAGGCGCCGCCGCCAGCAGGCCGAATCCGTCGCTCGGGCCGAGCTCGACGTCGGTGTCGACCAGGCACGCGGGAGCGCCACCCGGTCGGGCGCGGGCCCATAGGGGCGGACACGGGCCGATCGCCGTCGACTCCTGACGAACAGGCTCCCAACGACGTCACCTACGGGCGTTCCTTTCCGGCATCTGGACCAGCGGGGCGACCCTGGTGGGGACCGAGGAGTCCTACCGTGCCCTCACCGGGTGCCGCTCCGCCGACGAGGGCGCCCTCGGGGCGCTCGTGCTGACCAGGCGGCTCCTTGACGTGTCTGTCTTCTGCTGCGAGCGCCAGTGCGGCATGGATCAGGGCGATGTGGCTGAGGCCTTGGGGGAAATTGCCCAAGAAGGCCCCGGTTCCGGGGTCGATCTCCTCGGGCAGCAGACCGAGGTCGTTGGCCCGGCCCGCCGCCGCTCCGAAGAGCCGCTTCGCCTCCTGGTGCCCGCCGGCCCCGCCCAGCGCCTGGGCCAGCCAGAACGAGCAGGCGAGGAAGGCCCCCTCCCGGCCGGGCAGGCCGTCGTCGGTCGCGTAGCGACGCACCAGGTCCCCCTCGGCGAGCTCCGCCCTCACCCGCTCGATCGTGCGGGTGATCGTGGGGTCGTCGGGGGGGAGGAACCCGACGATGGGGACCAGCAGCAGCGAGGCGTCGAGGCTGCGGTCCCCGAAGGCCCGGGTCAGGTTCCCGTGGTCAGGATCAACGCCCTGGTCCAGCACCTCCGCCCTCACGGCGTCGGCCTCCCGGGCCCAGGCGGCGGCCGGCCCGGTCAGCCCGAATTCCTCCACCAGGTGCACGCCCCGGTCGAGGGCCACCCAGCACATCACCTTGGAGTGCACGAAGTGCTGGGGGGCGCCACGGACCTCCCAGATCCCCTGGTCGGGGTGATGCCAGTTGTCGGCCACGAAGCCGACCATGGCCCGTAGGGCCGACCACACCCCGGCGTCGAGGCCCCCTGCCCGACGGGCGTAGCCGAGGGCGGCATTGAGGAGGTGGCCCCAGTTGTCCAGCTGCAGCTGGTCGCTGGCGGCGTTGCCCACCCGGACCGGGCGGGAGGCCCGGTAGCCCCGTAGACGGCGGACCTCCCGCTCGCGAATCAGGGTCGTGCCGTAGAGGCCGTACATGGTGCGCACCCGGGGCAGGCTGAGGGTGGCGGCGTTGGTGGCCCAGAACAGGAACGCCCGGGCCTCGGCCAGATAGCCCAGGTCGTAGAGGGCGGACACCGACCACGACGCGTCCCGAATCCAGGCGTAGCGGTAGTCCCAGTTGCGCACCCCGCCGGCCACCTCGGGCAGCGAGGTGGTCGGTGCGGCCACCACCGCACCGGAGGGGGCATAGGTGAGCAGCTTCAAGGTGATCGCCGATCGCAGCACCGCCGCTGGTGCGCCGCCGGCCCGGGCGGCCCAGTTCTGCCAGTAGGCGAGCGTCTCGGCGAAGACCTCCTCGGCGAAGTCTCCCACCGGGGGCCAAACCCCCAGGTCCCGTCCGGAGAACGCCGCGGACACATGCGCCCGCTGGCCGGCCCTCAACGGGAGGCGGGCCTGCCCGCCCCCGGCGGTCGGCTCCCAGGGGGCTGTCGCCTCGCACAGCAGCGCCGCGCCGCCCGAGCGGGCGAGGAGGCGCCGTCCCCGCCGCTCGATCCGGGGCCGCCGCCGGCCGAACCCGGGGCCCGGCTCGACCACCGCGACCAGATCGACCCGGCCCTCCTCGCCGACCGCCCGGCGCACCAGGTACCGGAACGGCCACAGGCTCCGGCGCTTGGCGGGCGCGGAGCGGGCCGCAAAGAAGTCGTAGACGGTGGCCCGTCCGCTCGGGGTGGTGAAGGTGGTGGCCAGGATGGCGGTGCCCGGCAGGTAGCGGCGGGTGGCGCTGAAGGGGCCTTCCGGGGCAAGGCCGAAGTAGCCGCCGGCGGGGTCGAGTAGCCGGGAGAACACCGGGGCGGAGTCGAAGCGGGGCAGGCACAGCCAGTCGATCGAGCCGGCGTCGGACACCAGGGCGGCGGTGCCGCTGTCACCTATCAGCCCGTAGCGCTCCAGCGGTAGGTCCAGCGCCCGTCCCCCTGCGACTTCCACGATCCCGGGCCGGCCACCGCGGCCCCATCGCTGCGCCGTCACCGGCCGCCGACCCTACGCTGTGCCGGGTGGGAAAGCGCCGGCCGCACCGAGTGCCACCGATGATGAAGGCCCCCAGAGGACAGGAGCGGGCCGCGGGTGTGGACGGCCCCGGACTGCTCTCGGGTGCCCTGGTGGGCACCACGATCATGACCGGGCTCATGGAGGCGGCCCAGGCCCGCCGGTTCACCCGCATGAGCCTGCCGTTCCTGCTGGGCACCATGGTGAGTGAGCGCCGGGCCGCGGTCCGGGTCTGGGGGAGTCTGTTCCATCTGCTCAACGGCCTCGTCTTTGCTTCCGGGTACGCCGTGATCTTCGAACGGGCTCGCCGCTCGGGCTGGCGCCTCGGCGCCGGCATCGGCGCCGTGCACGGGCTGGTCGTGCTGGTGGCCCTCCTGCCCATCGTCTCGGAGGTCCATCCCCGTATGGCCGGGGAGGACGAGGGGCCCGACCCGACTCCCATGCTGGAGCCGCCGGGCTTCCTCGGCCTGCACTACGGCGTCCAGACACCGGCGGTGGCCATGGCCGGCCACGTCGTCTACGGGGCGATCGTCGGTTCGCTGTACCGCCCGGGGCGCCTGCCCCGGCGCTGACTCCCGCCGCCGGGCGACTGACAGGCATCGGCGAGACGGCCAAGCGTCTCGAGCTGGTGCCGGAGGTGGTCGGCGATCTCTTGAAGGTGCGGCCGGTGGGCGGGCCCGGGTTCCCCGCGCAGGCGGGCGTCGTTGGCCCAGGCGGCCAGCCGACCCAGTCGCTCGGCCATGAGCTGTCGGCCTTCCTCAGCGTCCAGCCAACCGTCGGGGACCCAGTTCCAGGGGGTGTCGAGGGCGAGCGAGCGCACGCGGCCGTCGGGCGGGACGCCGGTGCCGGCCAGGTGCAGGGCGACGACATCGGCATCGGCTCTCCACACCGCGGTGGCCTGGGCCAGCCACGCCGCCAGCTCCGGCGCCCCCGGGCCCCGCAGAACCCAGCGAACGTGGTCACCGACCACCGCCAGGCACAAGAGGTCGCGCAGCTGCTCCTGGAGCGGATCGGTCGGTGGCACCGATCGCAAGGGTAGGGGAGCGGCACCACCGCCACATCGGGGAGAAACCGCGCGTCAGACGCCGGGGAAAGCCCGGAGGCAGTCCGGCCCAGCCTTGGTCAGCGTGGCAGTTGGTGCAGTCGCCGGCCGGCCACCGTGAGAAGGGCCTCGCCCAGCGCCTCCCGAGGGAGGGGTGGGGCCCGGGGAGGGATTGGAGGACAATGGCGCCAGTGCAGGCCAAGGAGATCATGACCACCGCGGTGATCTCGACGCGGCCCGACGCCACCCTCGCCGCCGTGGCCGAGCTGCTGGTCCGCCACCGCATCAGCGGGGTACCCGTCCTGGATGAGGGCGAGGCGCTGGTCGGGCTGGTGAGCGAGCACGACCTGCTGGCCAAGGAGGGCCGTACCCCTGGGTTCTCCGGCTCGTTGTCGCCGCCTCTCTGTTCGTCCTGCCCTACGTCGTGACCTCCATGACGCCCCTCGTCGAGCACGGGACTCAGGTGCAGGCAGTGGTAGCGCGCTACCCCAACGAGGTCCAGAGCCTGTCAGCGATCGACCCTCGTACGCAGGCACTGCTTGTCGCCAACCGCTCGAAACCCGTGTCGGCAGTCGCCACCGCCCTGAACGAGCTCTCCACCAAGTTGGAGGTGAGCCCTTCGAGGGCGCTCGATCGGCTTGTCGCCGTCGGCAAGGTACCCGAGGCGAATCTCGCCACCTTGAAGGCCTACGGGCCCGAGGTTGCGCACGCGTCGGCCGTGTCGCCGGGCGAGTGGCGTAGATGGTGGTGGGTCTGTGTGGGGGCCGAGGTCGTGCTTGTGCCGTTCATCTTCCTCATGAAAGGGCGCTGGCGGCCCTCCATCGCCCGACGCGACGAGCAGGCCCACGACAGCGAGCTGCGTTGTGAGGACGCGGCGCCGCTGGGCGGCGCATCCGGATCGGGCCCCGGGTCGTCGGTGGGGAGGAACTGTGACGCTTACAGAGCCGGCCGCGCGATGTCTTGAGCTTCTCTGGCCGCCGCTATGAGCGCTCACTACGAGCAACGTCCAGTCCTCGGGGTCAACGCCTGGCTAGTCGACGACATGTACGAGCGGTACCGGGCCAAGCCCACTTCGGTGGGCGAGAGCTGGACGGAGTTCTTCGAGGGCTACCGGCCCGGCGGGGTCAACCTGGCACGCCCTGCGACCGCAGAGGTCACGACAACACTAGTTGACCCGGGGACGGACGGGGCAGAGCCCGCGCCGGCCGATCAGGCGGTCGCTGCCCATCCCGGCGCACCACTGCAGACGGCGCCGTCCGGCACGGCACAGCCTCACTCGGGGACACCACGGCAGGTGGGCGCGGCGTCGCCACCGACTGCGGCGCCGGACCGGCCGGTGGGCGGACCAGACCCGACGCCGCTTCGCGGTGCCGCCGGACGGGTCGTCGCCAGCATGACTGCGAGCCTGGGGGTTCCGACCGCCACGAGCTTCCGGGCCGTTCCGGCCAGGCTGCTCGAGGTCAATCGCCAGATCCTCAACAATCATGATCGACACCATCGTCGACGACGCCGCCGTGGCCGGGCAGTCCCTGGTCGTGATCGGCGTGGCTCACCGCGACCGGCTCAACGTCTTGATCAACATCGTCGGGAAGAGCTATCAGGAGCTGTTCGAGGAGTTCGAGGGCAACCTTGATCCGGACACCGTGCAGGGATCGGGGGATGTCAAGTACCACGAGGGCTGCAAGGGCAATTTCCTAGGGCGCTCGGGCCTGACGATCGAAGTGATGCTCGCGTCCAACCCGTCGCACCTCGAGGCGTACCCGGGTCCTACCGCTCTTGATCCACGGCGACGCGGCCTTCGCCGGCGAGCACAGCGACCGGTTCCTCCAGCTCGGTCAGGTCCGGGTGGTTGGCGTCCCACACAGGCCGCTCGGAGCGGATCGGCGGGATGGCGTGGAAGTTGTGGTGCGGTGGAGGGGAGCTGGTGGCCCACTCCAGGCTGCCGGCGTCCCAGGGATTGCTGCCGGCCGGGATGGGTTTGCGCCAGGAGATCCACACGTTCCACAGGAAGAACAGGAACGAGGCCCCGATGCACCAGGCGCCGAACGACGACAGACGGTTGAGGGTGGTCCAGCCGTCCGAGGGCTGGTAGATGGCGATCCGCCGGGGCATACCGTGGAGCCCCAGAAGGTACTGGGGCACCGTCTGGAACCAGAAGCCGACGAAGGCGAACGCGAAGTGGGTAATGGCCCAATTCTCCCGGAGCATCCGGCCCGTCATCTTCGGGTACCAGAAGTAGACGCCGGCGAACCCGCCGAAGATGGTCGTGCCGATCAGAACCTCGTGGAAGTGGGCCACGACGAAGTAGGTGTTGTTTGTGTAGAAGTCCAGCGGGGGGCTGGCCACGATCACGCCCGACAGACCCCCGGCCAGGAAGACCACCAGGAAGCCCACCGACCACACCATGGGGGACTTGAACTGGATGGCGCCCCGCCACATCGTGCCGATCCACGAGAAGAACTTGATCCCGGTGGGCACAGCTATGAGCAGGCTCATGGCCGAGAAGAACGGCAGCAGCACCACACCGGTGGCAAACATGTGGTGGGCCCACACTCCGGTGGACAGCCCGGCGATGGTCAGCGTGGCGAACACCATCCCCCTGTACCCGAAAATGGGCCGCCGAGAGAACGCCGGGATCACGTCGGAGACGATCCCGAAGTAGGGCAGAGCCAGGATGTACACCTCGGGGTGACCGAAGAACCAGAACAGGTGCTGCCACAGGATCGGCGCTCCTCCCCCGGCCACCTCGAAGATGTGGGTGTGGAAGTGCCGGTCGAAGTACAGCATCACCAGGGCGCTGGTCAGCACCGGGAAGGCGATCAGGATCAGGATGGCCGTCACCAACATGTTCCAGGTGAAGATCGGCAAGCGGAACAGCGTCATGCCCGGCGCCCGCAGGCAGAAGATGGTGACCACCAGGTTGAGACCGGAGAAGATGGCGGAGAACCCGGTGAGGAACAGCGACACGACCCAGAGGTCGGCGCCGGCGCCCGGGCTGTTGAGCGAGTCCGACAGCGGGGCGTAGGCCGTCCATCCGAAGCTGGCCGCTCCACCGGCCACCAGGAATCCCGACAGCATGATGATCCCGCCCGAGAGGAACAACCAGTAGGAAAGGGCGTTCAAGCGGGGGAACGCCATGTCCGGCGCCCCCACCTGTAGAGGCACGACGTAGTTGGCGAAGCCAGCGAAGGCGAAGGGGCCGCCGAAGAGCAGCAGCATCACTGTGCCGTGCATCGTGAAGAGCTGGTTGAAGGTCTCCTGGGTGGTGAAGCTGCTGTTGGGCCAGAACAGCTGCACCCGGATGAACATGGCCAGAAGCCCGCCGACCAGCAGGAAAGCCACGGTCGTGACCAGGTAGTTCTTCCCTATGACCTTGTGGTCGGTGCTCGTCAGCCAGTAGAGCAGCCCGCTGCGGTGCTCCTCGTGCGGCTCCTCGTGGGCGGTTGCCCGACGCTCGGCCAGGAGGGTCATGCCGGCGGGGGGGTCATGTCGACGGCCTTCATGCCACCAGGTTCAGGATTACGCAGTGTCAGCGACTCGCACCGAGTGGCGCCGCTCAGGGGGCCACCATCTTCACGGGACTGCTGCCGTCGGAGGAGGGTGCCGGGTGCCGGCCGGGCAGGACGTCGGTCTCTGAGGGGTGCCATACCGGGCTGTCCCCGGCGGTCTCGACATTGAACCCGTAGTCGAACACGAGGGTGCCGCCGTAGGTGGACCCCGTGGCCACGGCCAGCGCAACAGCCAGGCTCAGGCCGAGGATGGCGGAGGGCGGGTTGGCCCCGTCGTGGTAGCGCAGCCAGCGCAGGCCGATGTCCGCCAGCGCCAGCACGGTGACGCTGAGCATGATCGTGGCGTGGCTGTTGACCGTCCTGCGGGCCTGGTTGCCCGGCTCGGTGGAACGCAGCCAGTCCCAGAAGCCGGTGAGGGCGGCGCCGAGGGAAACGAGGGCGCCGCCGATGAAGCAGAAGGTGGCCGCCTGGTAGAACTCGCGTGACCAGGCCGTGCCGGCCCCGGCGAACGAGATCAGGTCGAATACGGCCCCCAGGACATAGCCCCCGACCGGGATGTCGGTCAGCGGCGGGTGGAAAGGCTTGCCGGCGAAGCCACGGAGGCCCCGGAACTTCCGGCCCCGCATGGTCAACGTCGGTCTGAACGAGAAGTGCCTCATGTTTTCCTCCCTGTAGGCGCCGCCCGCCGGACACAGCCTGGGGAGGAACGACCGTGTGGTGTCCGGCAGGGCGCCACACCCACCCTGGGAAACGTACGGGGGCTGCGAACACGCCTGCATCGGCAGAAGACCCCGCCTCGAGTCTTGCGGGATACCCGAAGGGCCCCCTCACGGATGGACACCTGCTCGGACCCGGTTGCCGGGGGCCGCCATGCCACGGCCACCGTGCGGGTTTTCCGCAGCCGCATGGAGGGCGAGCACGCCGAGGCAATCCCGGCAGGCTCGGCATACGGTTGCCACGGCGTGGGTCCGGCCGAAAGTCGGCGGCCCGATCCCAGGTTAGGAGGAGGCGTGTTGGACAGCTTCGGTTCGCGCTCGAAGATTGACGTCGGTGCCCAGACCTATGACATCCGCCGCCTCGCCGCCCTGGGAGAGACGTCCCACCTGACCCGCCTGCCGTACTCGATCAAAGTCCTTCTGGAGAATCTGGCCCGCCACGAGGACGGTAGGTCGGTGACCGCCGAGGACGTGGCCGCCCTCGGCGCTTGGCGCCCGGAGGCGGCCGGATCGCGGGAGCTTGCCTTCAGCCCTGAACGAGTCCTGATGCAGGACTTCACGGGGGTTCCGGCCGTGGTCGACCTGGCCGCCATGCGCGACGCCATGGCTCGCCTCGGCGCCGACCCCGGCCTGGTCAATCCCCGGGTGCCGGTCGAGCTGATCATCGACCACTCGGTCATCGCCGAGCGCTCGGGCAGCGTGGACGCCTTCTCCTACAACAAGACCCTCGAGGCCGACCGCAACGCCGAACGCTACCGCCTCCTGCGCTGGGCCCAGGTGGCCTTCGACAACTTCCGAGTGGTACCCCCCGACACCGGGATCTGCCACCAGGTCAACCTCGAGTATCTGGCCCGGGTGGTGATGACCGACGGCGACGGCGTCGCCTTCCCCGACACCCTGGTGGGCACCGACTCCCACACCCCGATGGTGAACGGTCTCGGCGTGCTGGGCTGGGGGGTGGGGGGCATCGAGGCCGAGGCGGCCATGCTGGGCCAGCCGGTCTCCATGCTGGTCCCCGCCGTGGTTGGCATGCGCCTTCACGGGGAGCTCCCGGCCGGGTCCACCGCCACCGACCTGGTCCTCACCATCGCCGAGCTCCTGCGCCGCCACGGGGTGGTGGGCAAGTTCGTCGAGTTCTACGGCCCCGGGGTAGCCGCCGTCGGCGTGGAGAACCGGGCCACCATCGGCAATATGTCACCCGAGTACGGGGCCACCTGCGCCATCTTCCCAGTCGACGAGGCCACCCTGGCCTACCTGCGCTTCACCGGCCGGCGGCCCGAGCAGGTGGGGCTCGTGGAGGCCTATACCAAGGAGCAGGGCTTGTTCCATGAGCCGGCCGCCGAGGCGCCGCTCTACTCGGAGACCCTCGAGCTCGACCTGGGCAACGTCGAGCCGAGCATCGCCGGCCCGGCCCGGCCTCAGGACCGCATCCCTCTCACCATCGCCCCGACGGCCTTCCGGTTCTCCCTGGCCGGCCTCCGCGGCGCCGGGGTGGCCACCCCACCCCCGGCGCAGGACGGCACCACGGACGAGGCCTCGGCGGAGTCGTTCCCCGCCAGCGATCCGCCAGCGGCCATGGCCGGCGTTACCGGCACGGGCTCATGGCCCTCCGACCGCCCGCCGGCCGTCCCCGCAGCCAGCTCGGATGCCGTCCCGGCCCACCCTTCCCGGCCCACCCCGGCCCGGCTCGCCGACGGGACGACCGGGGAGGTGGACCACGGCGCAGTGGTGGTCGCCGCGATCACCTCCTGCACCAACACCTCCAACCCCCAGGTGATGGTGGCGGCGGGGCTGTTGGCCCGCAACGCCGCCGCCGCCGGGCTGCGGCCCAAGCCCTGGGTCAAGACCTCGCTGGCGCCCGGGTCGCGAGTGGTCACCGACTACCTCGACCGGGCCGGGCTCACTCCCGCCCTGGAGGCCCTTGGGTTCCACCTGGTGGGCTACGGCTGCACCACCTGCATCGGCAACTCCGGTCCGCTCCTGGCCGGGGTGTCCGACGCCGTGCGCGACGCCGACCTGGCGGTGTGCTCGGTGCTGTCCGGCAACCGGAACTTCGAGGGCCGCATCCACCCCGAGGTGCGGATGAACTACCTGGCCTCACCACCCCTCGTCGTGGCCTACGCGCTGGCCGGCTCGTTGGACGTCAACTTGGCTATCGACCCCCTGGGCACCGGATCGGACGGGCGTCCCATCCACCTCGTCGACATCTGGCCCACGCCCGCCGAGGTCGACGCCGTGATCACCGCGTCGCTGTCGGAGGACATGTTCCGCTCCGCCTACTCCGAGGTCTTCTCCGGGGATGAGGCCTGGCGTGCCCTGGAGGTCCCTTCCGGGCACAGCTTCTCCTGGCCCGAGGACTCGACCTATGTGCGCCGGCCCCCGTTCTTCGAGACCATCGGCCGGGAGCCCGCGCCTGTCACCGACATCGAAGGAGCCCGGGTGCTGGCCCTGCTCGGAGACAGCGTCACTACCGACCACATCTCGCCCGCCGGCTCGATTCGCCCCGACAGTCCCGCCGGTACCTACCTGGTCGGACTCGGTGTGGCCGCCGGCGACTTCAACTCCTACGGGGCCCGCCGGGGCAACCACGAGGTGATGATCCGGGGCACCTTCGCCAACGTCCGGCTACGCAACCGCCTGGCTCCTGATACCGAGGGCGGCTTCACCATCCATGTCCCCGACGGACAGCCCTGCTCCATCTACGACGCCTCGGTCCGCTACGCCACCGAGGGAGTGCCGCTGGTGGTGGTGGCCGGGCGGGAGTACGGGTCGGGCTCGTCGCGGGACTGGGCCGCCAAGGGCACCCTGCTGCTCGGGGTCCGGGCCGTGCTGGCCCAGAGCTTCGAGCGGATCCACCGCTCCAACCTGGTGGGCATGGGCGTGCTCCCCCTCGAGTTCGAGCCCGGCGCCTCGGCCGAGAGCCTCGGGCTCAGCGGCCGGGAGGCCTACACCATCTCGGGTCTGGACCCGCTGGGCCGGGCCGTGGTCCCGGAGGCGGTGACCGTGTCGGCCGACGGCCGGGAGTTCCCCGCCCGGGTCCGCATCGATACTCCCATGGAGGCCGAGTACTACCGCCACGGCGGCATTCTTGCCTACGTGCTGCGCGACCTGGCCGGAGCCGACTGACCGGCTCGGGGAATGAGCGTCAGTGGGAGACGACCTGTGCGGCCAGCACCACGATCGCCAATGTGCTCGCCCCCATGAGACCGCGCAGGGCGCCGGCGATCCGGCGGCCCTTCTCGACGGCCCGGGCGGCTTGGCTGTCGCCGGGATCGCCGACCGAGCGCCGGCGCAGTCGGGTCATGGCCCGCGCTTGAGCCATCCCCGCCATGGTGGCCACGACGAGGATCCCGGCCAATCCGACTGCAGCATCGATGGTGCCGGACCACGCTGAAGGCGGCCAGACCAGCCAGAGACCGGCACCGATCGCCACCAGGAGAGATCCCGTGCCAATGCCGGCGTAGCGGCGTCCGATGGCGCGGAACAGGCTGACCTGGCTGGGGGGATCGAGCACCCCGCGGGCGGCGTTGGTGACCAGTGCCAGGCACACCATGCTGCCCACCCAGATGCACGCGGCCAGCAGCTCGACGGTCACCAGCGCAGTTTGCGTCGCTCCGGTCATCCCTGCCTCCTCAGAAACATTTCGTGTTTCGAGTGTATCTCTAGTCGCAACTAGATATACACTTGACCCGGGAAATGTTCCGCAGGTGCGAGAGGAGCCCATGGTGAGCATCGCTCGAGGCCACTGGACCATCCACATGGGCATCCAGTGAGTACCTCGTCCACGGACCTGGAGCATCTGGCCGCGCAGGAATACGCCTACGGGTTCAGCACCGACCTGGACACCGACCTGGCCCCGAAGGGGCTCAGCGAGGACGTCATCCGGCTGATCTCAGTCAAGAAGGACGAGCCCGACTGGCTGTTGGACTGGCGGCTGCGTGCCTACCGAGCGTGGCGGACGATGAGCGAGCCAGCGTGGCAGAACGTGCGCTACGGGCCTATCGACTACGACGACATCATCTACTACGCGGCGCCCAGGCCCAAGGCAGCGCTGTCGAGCCTGGACGAGGTGGACCCGGAGATCCGGGCCATGTTCGACAAGCTCGGCATCTCCCTGGCCGAGCAGGAGCGCCTCTCGGGGGTGGCTATCGACGCCGTGGTCGACTCGGTCTCGGTGGCCACGACCTTCCAGGAGAAGCTGGCCGAGGCGGGGGTGATCTTCTGCTCGTTTTCCGAGGCGGTGCGCCGCCACCCGGACCTGGTTCGGGCGTACCTGGGTTCGGTGGTGCCCTATCGGGACAACTTCTTCGCGACGTTGAACTCGGCAGTGTTCTCTGACGGCTCGTTCTGTCTCGTACCAGCAGGGGTGCGCTGCCCGATGGAGCTGTCCACCTACTTCCGGATCAACTCGGCGGGGACTGGCCAGTTCGAGCGGACCCTGATCGTGGCCGAGGACGGGGCGCAGGTTAGCTACCTGGAAGGGTGCACGGCGCCGATGCGCGACGAGAACCAGCTTCACGCTGCGGTGGTGGAGCTGGTCGCCCTGGAGGGGGCGCAGATCAAGTACTCGACGGTGCAGAACTGGTACCCAGGCGATGCCGAGGGCCGGGGCGGGATCTACAACTTCGTGACCAAACGGGGGCGTTGCGCGGGGGCGCGTTCGAAGATCTCCTGGACCCAGGTGGAGACCGGATCGGCCATCACCTGGAAGTACCCGGGCGTCGTCCTGCAGGGGGACGGATCGGTGGGGGAGTTCTACTCGGTGGCCCTGTCCGCCAACCACCAGCAGGCCGATACCGGCACCAAGATGATCCACATCGGCCGAGACACAACCAGCACGATCGTGTCAAAGGCGATCTCCACCGGGCACGGCCAGAACACCTACCGGGGACTGGTGAAGATGCTGCGCTCCGCCGAGGGTGCCCGGAACCACACCCGCTGCGACTCGCTGCTGATCGGGCCACATTGCGGCGCCCACACCTTTCCCTACGTCGAGGTGAAGCACCCGTCGGTGCTGGTGGAGCACGAGGCATCCACCTCCAAGGTAAGCGAGGACCAGCTCTTTTACTGCCGCCAGCGGGGGATCGGTGAGGAGGAGGCGACGTCGATGATCGTCAACGGTTTCTGCCGGGAGGTGTTGAAGGAGCTGCCGATGGAGTTTGCCGTCGAGGCGCAGCGCCTGTTGTCGGTGAGCCTGGAAGGAGCGGTCGGCTGATGCTTGTGATCGAGGACCTGCATGCGGCGGTCGGAGACGACGAGATCCTGCACGGACTGTCGCTCAGCCTCCCGGCGGGAGAGGTACATGCGGTGATGGGGCCGAACGGCTCGGGCAAGAGCACCCTGGCCCATGTGCTGGCCGGGCGGGAGCCCTACCGGGTGACGGGCGGCCGGGTGCTCTACGACGGGGCCGACCTCCTGGCCATGTCCCCCGAGGATCGGGCCCGGGTCGGGGTGTTCCTGGCGTTCCAGCACCCGGTGGCCATCCCCGGGGTTCCCAACATGTACTTCCTCCGGACCGCGTTCAACGCCGTCCGGCGGGCCCGGGGCCTCGAGCAGCTCGGCCCGGGGGAGTTCCTGTCCGTGGCCCGGGAGAAGATGCGCCTGGTGGCGATGGACCCGGCCCTGATGAACCGATCGGTCAACGAGGGCTTCTCCGGGGGGGAGAGGAAGCGCAACGAGGTCCTGCAGATGGCCGTTCTCGAGCCTCGCCTGGCCATCCTGGACGAGACCGACTCCGGGCTGGACATAGACGCCCTGAGGATCGTGGCGGCCGGTGTCAATGCCCTGCGGGGACCGGACCGGGCGGTGCTGATGATCACCCACCACCAGCGTCTGCTCGACTACGTCACACCCGATCGGGTGCACGTTATGGCCGGCGGCCAGGTGGTCCGCTCGGGGGGGCCGGACCTGGCGGTCGAGCTCGAGGCCGAGGGCTATGCCGGCCTGGTCGGCCGAGACCAGCCGGCCGACGTGGCACAGTGAGCAGCGCCTCAACGGTGGAACACCGTCTGGCCCTGGCGGACCTGGCGTCCCTGCCATCCCCGGGACCTCAAGGCGAGCCTGCTTGGCTCAGTGAACGCCGCCAGCGCGCCGCAGAGTGGCTGGCCGACCACGGGTTTCCCACCAAGAAGGACGAGGACTGGCGGTATGTCGATCTGCGTCCGCTCCTGGCCATGGGCTTCGCACTCCCACGGATCTTGGGCGACGTGAGGTTCGACGACATGAGCCTCGACGGGCTGGCTGGGCTGCCGGGCCTGGGCGGCCCCCGGCTGGTCTTGCTGAACGGCCGGTTCGCTCCCGGGCTGTCCCGGCTAACCGATCCTCCGGACGGGGTACGGGTGACGCCGCTGGCGGATGCGATCCGAGTCGACGACCGAGCCGTGCGCGACGTGTGGCGGCAACCGGCGGAGGGGTGGCGCCACGGCTTTGAGGCGCTGAACGTCGCGCTTGCCGTCGACGGAGCCTTTGTACAGGTGGCCGAGGCGGCGGCACCGGACGTCCCGATCGAGATTGTTCATGTGGCGCTCGGCGATCAGACGCCGCCGGTGAGCAACCCGCGCACCCTCGTGCGGGTCGGAGCAGGCGGCTCGGCCTCGATCGTCGAGACCTATCTCGGCGCGGGCGACGGGCCGTCGCTCACCAATGCGCACACCGAGATCGTCCTCGATGAGGGCGCAGCTCTCGATCATTGCCGCTTCCAGGTCGAGACCGCCGAGGCGTACCATCTCTCGAGCGTGCATGCGTGTCCGGGACGGGACGCCAGGTTCGCCTCGCATCTCGTGGCTAACGGGGCGCACCTCGGACGCCACGAGCTGCTGGTCGTGTTGACGGCCGAGGGCGCCACCGCGGATCTGGACGGCGTCTACCTCCCCCGGGGCGTGCAGTGCCATGACAACCCGGTCCGCGTCGAGCATGTCGCGCCAGCCTGCACGAGCCACCAGCTGTACAAGGCGATCGTCGATGGCGCCGGCCACGGCATCTTCAACGGTCACGTGATCGTCCATCCGGGGGCCGCCGGCACCGACGCCCAGCAGGTCAACAAGAGTCTGCTCCTCTCGGAGCAGGCCGAGGTCGACACCCGCCCCCGGCTCGAGATCTTCGCCGACGACGTCGCCTGTACCCACGGCGCGGCTGTCGGCCAACTCGACCTCGACGCCCTGTTCTACCTGCGCTCGCGGGGGATATCCGAACCGGACGCCCGCCGGATCGTGATCGCCGGCTTTGCCCAGGAGGTCCTGGGCCGGATCCCGGCCGGGGCCCTTCGCGGCCGCGCCGAGGCCCTCATCACCGCTCACCTGGAAGATGGAGACCATCGATGAGCGCTGCTGGCGTGATCGAGCTACTGCGGGACTGCCAGGTGACCCTCATACCGAGCGGCCGGGCGGCGATCCTGCGCACCGGAGCGCCCGTGACGATCGTCCAGCAGCTCGGGACGAGCTTCACCGTGAGAACAGAGCGCGGATCTCTGGTCCGCATCGCGGGCGCCGACTCCGATGCCTTGGGCCTCGACTCCCCGTCACCCGAAGCTCCGCGGGACGCCGACGTACCGTTCGGCGTCGACCAGGTGCTCGAAGTGCTGCGTACGGTCTTCGACCCCGAGATCCCGGTCAACGTCGTCGACCTGGGCCTGGTCTACCGCTGTGAGACCGTCCCGCTTGGTAGCGGGCGCCACCGGGTCGAGATCGACATGTCGATGACGGCGCCAGGGTGCGGAATGGGTGACCTGCTCCGAGAGGAGGCCCGTGCCAAGGTGCTCGCCCTTCGGGGCGTTGCCGACGTGAGCGTCGAGCTGGTGTGGGACCCGCCGTGGGATACGAGCCGCCTGTCCGAGGCCGCCCGATTGGAGCTCGGCATGTGGTGACCGCCCGGAGCGACAGAGACCGCGAGACGAGGACGGTGAAGCCGTGAAGGTGTGGATCGATCAGGACCTCTGTACCGGTGACGGTCTGTGCGAGGAGATATGCCCACAGGTCTTCGCCCTGAGCGACGATGGGCTGGCCTACGTCAAGGACGATGGTCGGGTGCTTGACAACCCCGGTGGCGCCGAAGGGCTGGCGCTGGTCCCGACCGACCTTGAAGACGCCGTTCGGGAGGCAGCCGAGGAATGCCCCGGAGAATGCATCTTCATCGAGGAATGACAGCTCCCCACGATTGATCCCTGCCCTCAGTCGTACTTCTCGGAGCAAATCGTCTCAGGGTCCATCCCGAGGGACGTCAGATCCGCGGCGACACCTTCCACCATGGCCGGAGGCCCGCACAGGTAGGCGCTCGCCGGCATGTCGGCGCCGAGCACGTCCGCCAAGATCGACGCGTCGATCC
>DASUHN010000126.1 GCA_036273495.1 Acidimicrobiales bacterium
CGCCCCCGCCGGCTCGGCCCCCGCAGGCTCGGCCACAACCGGCTCGGGCACCTCGGGCCCCGGCCCCCGGGGCTCGGGCCCGGCCGCCGGGGTGGGCGCCGCCCCGTTGGAGTCGGCAGGGGCAACCGGTGCCGGTGGAGCGGCGGCCGGCTCGGGCGCGGCCGCGGGCCCGGACGGGTCCAGGCGCCCCTTGATCACCTTGAGGGGGAGGAAGTTCTCCTTCTGCTGGCGCAGGATCCAGCGCAGGCGCTCGACGTCGGCGTCGTAGAACTTCCGGTAGCCCGACGGCGTCCGCTCGGGGTCGAGCAGCCCCTGGCTCTCGAGGAAGCGGATCTTGGAGATCGTGATGTCCGGGAACTCCTCCTTGAGGAGGTTGAGGACGTCACCGATCGACAGATACGACCTATCGGGCATCAGCCGGAGGGGTCAGCTGTCCGCGTGCCCGGCCAGGTACACGAGCTTGAACTTGCCGATCTGGACCTCGTCCCCGTTGTCCAGCCCCGCCTCGTCGATCCGCTCGCGGTTGAGGTACGTGCCGTTCAGGGAGCCCACGTCCTTGACCAGGTATCCCTCCCCCCGCTGGTAGAACTCGGCGTGGCGGCGGGAGACGGTGATGTCGTCGAGGAAGATGTCGCTGTCCGGGTGCCGGCCCACCCGGGTCACCGGCTGGTCGAGCACGAACTTGGAGCCGGCGTTCGGTCCCCGCTTCACGACCAGCATGCCGAGGCCCTCGGTGATGGCCGGGATCTGGACGCTCAACTCCTCCTCGGCCCCATCCGCGCCCCCGACGGGCGCGAAGGTGATGGTGGTGTCTTCACCGGGCGGCTCCAGGGGCGCGCCGCACGATGAGCAGAACCTCGAGCCCTCCGCGTTGCGGTGCCCGCACTGGTTGCAGAACACGGAACCTACGGTATCGCCTGCCGGGCCGATCCTCGACCTGAGATCGGGGCGCGGCGGCCCTCGACCTCCACGTGAGGTTCAGCCCGATTCAGCTGGAGATCAGCTGGCGGTAGGCCTCGGCGTCCATCAGCGCCTCGACGTCCGACACCCGGTGGGGCTCGATCACGCAGATCCACCCGTCCCCGTAAGGGTCCTCGTTGAGCTGCTGGGGGGAGTCGGCCAGGGTGGTGTTGACCTCGACGACGGTCCCGGCCACCGGGGCGTACACGTCCGACACCGACTTGGTGGACTCCACCTCCGAGAACGACGCCCCGCCCTCGACGGCGGTGCCGATGTCGGGGATCTGCACGAAGACCACGTCCCCGAGGGCGTCCTGGGCGTAGTCCGTGATCCCGATCCGCGCCCGTCCGTCCTCGAGGCGGACCCATTCGTGGTCCTGCGTGTAGCGCAGGTCGTCGGGGACGTTCACGAGCCGGACCCTACCGGATGGGCCACCCGGAAAGAGGGGGCGCGCGGGAGCGCCGGGAGCACCAGTTGCGACGAGCGGGCCACCCCTGCGGTGACCCCGGAGAGCGAGCCCAGGGCGTCGAGCGCCCCGCCTGGGATCTCCAGTCCGCCGGTGAGGGTGGTGGCGTCGCCGATGGCCTGGACCGTGTACGGCTGGGTCAGAGCCGACCCGTCGAGCTGGAGCGTGGTGCCCGACTGGCCGAACCACGAGTTGGGCCCCACCCGGCGGCCGTCGACCGAGATGGCCTCGGCCCCGGCGTCGCGCAGCTCCTCGACGACGCTCACCATGCTGTCGTAGCCGACCTGGTGCCGGAGGTCGCTGACCGACAGCACGATCCCGGGCCCGCTCACCGGGACCGTCCCGGCCAGCACCTCGAGGTCGGAGAGGTGCTGCTCGGTCTGCACCAGGGCGGCGGCGTCGCTCTGGGACGAGGACTGCAGGCTCAGCAGCTGCAGCTTCAGGGTGTCGATCTCGTCGCGGAGGCCGGCCGCCTCGGTGTTGAGGCCGGACAGGATCTGGACCAGGTCCCCCTGGCTCTCGGTCGCCAGCCGCTGGGTCGAGCTCTCGGTGCCCCGGACCTGGGCCACCAGCAGGTAGCCGGCCAGGGCGGCGGCCAGCACCACCACGACCGAGCCCGCCACCCCGACCCGGCGCGACGGGCGCCGCAGGGACGCCATCACCGCCGTCATCCGCCGAGGACCCGGCGCCGGATGGCAGCCAGGTTCTGGAAGATCCGGACGCCGAACACGACGACCACCGCGGTGGCGAAGTCGACACCGAGCTGGTCCCCGAGCCACGCCAGCCCGGCGGCCAGCAGGCCGTTGAGCACGAAGGCGGCCACGAAGATCCGGTCGTTGAAGGTGCGCTCCAGGGCCGCCCGGATGCCGCCGAAGGCGGCGTCGATGGCCGCCACCACCGCCATGGCCACGTAGCGCGACAGGTTCTGGGGCACCGAGGGCTGGACGAGGAGGGCCACGAGGACCCCGACCAGCACCCCGAACCCGACCAGCACGGCTCAGCCTCCCCGGGGCTGCGGGGCGGCCGCGGCCAGTGGGGCCCGGAGCACGAAGGCAGGGACGGTCACCGCCGGCCGGGCGCTGACGTCGAAGCCCAGGCCGAACTCGCTCGTCCACTCCCCGAAGCGCCGGGCCACCGCGCTCCGCGTGAAGCGGCGCTGGTCGGCCCCGATGGCCGTCACCCGGTAGGGCGGCAGGAGCGGGGTGAGGTCGACGACGATGGTCTGGCCGGCCGCCCGGATCGAGGTCACCTCCGACACCCGGTTGCCGTTGACCGAGACCGCCTCGGCCCCGGCCGCGAACAGGGCGTTCACCACGAGCTGCAGGTCGGTGTCGTGGATCCGGTAGGCGTCGGCGTCGGCGCTGCCGGCGGGGACGTTCGGGGCGTCGTCGAGAGTGACCACCAGACCGGGGCCCTGGAGCGCGGTCTCCCCGGCGGTGACCGCCAGCCCGGCCAGCTCGGCGGTGGTCTGCTGGCTGAGGGCGCTGCTGCGGGAGCGGCTCTGCTGGGCGTGGGCCAGCTGCTGGCGGAGGCGGGCCGCCGCGCTCTGGAGCGAGCCCACGGCGGCCTGCTCGCTCTCGACCAGATGGGCCAGCCGGGCCTGCTGGGGCGCCTCGGCCCGGCCCTGCTGGCGTTGGGAGTGGCCGGCCACCACGACCCCGAAGGCGGCCAGGCCGCAGACCACCGCCAGCACCACGGAACGTCGGGACGGCAACGGGGGAGGTCCGGGGCGAGCGGCTCAGCGGAGCATCTGACGGATGCGCCGAGCGTACTCCTGGGCCCTGGTCGTGGCGTCGCGCGTGCTGTCCGCCTCGGCCCACACGTGGGTGACCGGGTCCTCGGGGTCGGGCAGCACCAGGGCCCAGCCGTCGTCGTGGAGCACCTTCACCCCGTCGACCAGGACCAGCTCGTGGTCCTTGGAGTTCTCCACCAGCATCCGCATGACCAGGCCTTTCTGCTCCCACGGCGTCACCACGGTCTCGTGGGCCAGATGGAAGCGGGGCACCCCCGCGACCAGCTTCGACAGGCGCAGGCCCGTCACGGCCAGCATGGCGAGCAGGTTGGCCAGCGCCGCCACCGAGTCGAAGGCGGGCAGGAACCCGGGGAAGATGAACCCGCCGTCCTGGGTCGCGGCGAAGCTGTGGCCGCCCTCGGCCGCCACGTCCATCAGATGGGCCGGGGCCAGCTTGGTCCACGTCAGCGGGGCGCCGGCGTCGGCGCACATCGCCTCGGCGGCGCCCGGGACTGCGGCGGGAAGGGCAACCGCCGGATGGGCCTGGGTGGTGAGCACCAGGCCGAGCATGGAGAACAGGGCCTCGTCGTCGGTGAGGACGTGGCCGCTGTCGTCGACCAGGGTCAGCCGCTCCCCGTCGGGATCGAGCACGGCACCCACGTGGGCGCCCGACGCCCGCACCAGCTCGCCCACCGCCTCGGCGTGGGTCCGGACGTCGAAGCCCACCGCCCCCGCCGTCGAGGCGTAGGGATTGACGGCCAGCACCTCGGTGCCGAGCTTGGCCAGCACGTTGGGCATCACGAAGCTGGTCGACCCGTAGGAGTAGTCGAGGACCAGCTTGAAGCGGGCCCCGCGGATGGCGTCGACGTCCACGCTCTCGACCAGGGCGGCGGTGTAGAACTCGAGGGCGCGGGGCGGGAAGCCGATGTCCCCGATCTCCGACGCCAGCACCCGGCGGTAGTCCTCGCGGTAGTAGAGGCGCTCGATCTTGCGCTGGCTGGCCTCGTCTATGTCGAGGCCGTCGGCGTCGAGGAAGCGGATCACGACCGACTGGGGGTCCCCGGGGACCAGGCGCACGCTGACCCCGCCCTGGCTGCGGCCCGTACGCACCTGGAAGCGGGTCACCGGCAGGGTGGTGAGCTCCAGGTCGTCGACGTTCAGCCCGGCGGCGTTGAGCCCGACCATCACCGCCCGCTTCACCGCCCGCCCCGCCCGGCTGGCGTCCCGGGACGTGGTGATGGTGGCGCCCTTCTTGAGGGTGGAGGCGTAGGCCATGGCCACCCGGACGGCCAGCTCCGGCGTCACGTCCACGTTGGCCAGCCCGGCCACGCCCAGCCGGCCGAACAGCTGGCGGGCCCCCCGCGACTCCCACACGATCGAGCTGTTGATGACGGCGCCGGCCTCGACCGTCTTGAACGGGTACACCTTCACACCGGGGTTGATGACGGCGTGCTCGCCGACGAAGCACTCGTCGCCGAGGACCACCCCCTCCTCGCAGCGCGCCCCCCGGCGCAGGTCGGTGGCCCGGCCCAGGATGCAGCCCCGCAACCGGACCGAGTCCCCGAGGTAGGCGTTGTCGTGCACCACGCAGCGCTCGAGGTAGGCGTCCCGGCCGACGCGGACGTTGGCGCCGAGCACGGTGTAGGCCGACAGGGTGGCCCCGGCGTCGACCCGGCAGTTGGGCCCGACGATGGCCGGCCCCTCGAGGCGGGCGGTGGGGTCGACCTCCGCCCCCTCCCCCAGCCACACCCCCTCGGCCAGGCGGAACCCGTCCACCTCGACCTCGACCTTCTCGTCGAGCACGTCGTGGTGGCTGCGCAGGTAGGCCTCCAGGTTGCCGACGTCCTCCCAGTAGCCCTCGGCCACCCAGCCCGCCATCGGCGCCCCGGCCTCGAGCATGGCCGGGAAGACCTCCCCCGAGAAGTCGACCGGGCGCCCGGCGGGGATGTAGTCGAAGACCTCCGGCTCCAGCACGTAGATGCCGGTGTTGATGGTGTCGGAGAAGACCTGGCCCCAGGTGGGCTTCTCGAGGAAGCGCTCGATGCTGCCGTCCTCACGCGTGATCACGATCCCGAACTCGAGCGGGTTCTCCATGGCCTTGAGGGCAATGGTGGCGGTGGCGCCCCGCTCCTCGTGGAAGCGCACCACGGCGGACAGGTCGATGTCGGTCAGCACGTCCCCCGATATGACGAGGAAGCGCTCGTCGAGCTCGTCCATGGCGTTGCGGATCGACCCGGCCGTGCCGAGCGGGGTCTCCTCCGACGCGTACACCATGCGGACCCCGAACTCGGAGCCGTCACCGAAGTAGGTGCGGATGGCGTTGGCCAGGAACGCAACCGTCACCACGATCTCGGTGAAGCCGTGCTCGCGCAGCAGGCCCACGATGTGCTCCATCATCGGCCGGTTGGCCAGGGGGATCATCGGCTTGGGCTGGTTCGACGTCAGGGGCCGGAGCCGGGTGCCCTCCCCGCCCGCCATGATCACCGCCTTCATCGCCGCGTCCTCACGGGACCGCCTGCAGGCGGGACTGGGCGTAGGCCCGCCGGGCGGCGGGGACGTAGGCGGCCGCCGCCACCCACGCCAGCACCAGGCCGGGCCCGCAGAACAGCCAGGCCAGCACCTCGGCGGTGGTGTGCCACGACGCGGTGGAGTGGGCGACGAGGAAGAACGGGAAGGCGAACATCAGGGCCAGGGTGCCGGCCTTGCCGGCCCACACCACGTCGATGCGGGGGGCGCCCAGGGCGCCGAGGAGGGCCACCGCCCCCGACACCGCCGCCTCCCGCGCCCCCACGACCACGCACAGCCACACCGGGATGGCGCCCGCCACCGTGCCCGCCACCACCGCCGTGGCCACCAGCACCCGGTCGGCGACGGGGTCGAGCACCTTACCCAGCGTGGACACCTGGTCGAAGCGCCGGGCCACCTGCCCGTCGACCCAGTCGGTGGCCCCGATGGCCGCCAGGATGGCCGCCGCCGCGAAGTCGTCGTCGCGCCCGAG
Organism: Acidimicrobiales bacterium; assembly: GCA_036273495.1. Lineage (NCBI taxonomy): Bacteria > Bacillati > Actinomycetota > Acidimicrobiia > Acidimicrobiales > Acidimicrobiales bacterium. The sequence goes on from DASUHN010000126.1 coordinate 6,157, forward strand.
CAGCACCCAGGCGAACACCGGCACGCACAGCAGCCGCAGAACCGACAACGCGTTGGGGACCGTCAGCACCCGGTCCTCGGAGCTGGCCACGACGGCCCAGTCTACGGGTGGCCCCGTCCGCCGGCCGTAGCCAGCTGCACCTTGGTCGGCTCGGCGCAGCAGAACCAGGCCTCGGACAGCCGGGGGGCCCGGCGGCCCGGGCCCCGGGGCGGAAGGGGCCGCGGTCCGGGCCGGCCGAGGGCGGCGGCCCGGCGGGCCACGACGGCATGGATCTCGGGGAAGACGTCGACGGCGTCGGCCTCCCCCCCGGCCTCGACCACCTGGGCCAGCTCGGCCTGGAGCTCGTCCACCCCGGGGTGCGGGGAGCGCCACGGGTGGCTGAGGGCCACCGGGTCGTAGGGGCCGAGCACGGCGCCGACCTCGGGGTCGTCGAGGAGCAGCGATCCCGGGGGGAGCAGCAGGCGGATGGAGTACTGCACCGGGTCGACGTTGGCCACCAGGTCGTGGCTGATGACGAAGTCGAGGAGGTCCACGACGCCGGCCACGGTCGTCCAGGGCGTGAACGGGAGGAGGGAGGGGCGGACCTCGATGCCGTGGGCGCGGAGGAGCTCGGTGGCGGTGGCGGCGTCGGCCGCCGTGTGGCCCTTGGCCAGGCGCTCGAGCACGCGGTCGTCGACCGACTCGAAGGCCGACACCACGAACAGCAGGCCCGAGGCGGCCAGCTCGGCCAGCAGGTCGCGGTGGCGCAGCACGTGCTCGACCTTGGTGGTCACGTCGAAGGTCAGATCGGGGTGGCGCTGGTGGAACGCGCGCGCCATCCGCCGGGCGTGATGGGGGCCGTTCAGGAAGTCGGGGTCCCCGAAGGTGATGTGGCGCGCCCCCATCTCGACCTGACGGTCGACGTCGGCCATGACCGTCTCGACCGGGACGGTCCGGATGCGGCCGTCGTACACGACCGGCACCGGGCAGTGGCGGCAGCGGTGCACGCAGCCGTGGCTGGCCTCGGCGTACCCGGCCAGCACGCCGCCCTCCGCCCCCGTGCCGTCGGGGAGCAGGCGGGCGTAGCGGGATAGCTCCGGCAGGCCCTCGCGGCGGGGCACGGCGGGGTGGTGGCGGCCGAGCTCGACGCGCGCCGCGACCGGCCCGCCGCCGCGGCCGACCCAGTCGACCAGCGCCGGTTCGTACTCCCCCGCCAGGGCGGCGTCGAAGCCGGGGGCGGCGCCGGCGTAGAGCCCGTAGGCGCACAGGGGCAGCTCCGGTCGCCGGCCCCGGATCACGGCCGCCGCCTGCACGGCCAGGCGCGTGGCCGTGTGCATGGGCACGGAGAACGCCACCACGTCGGCCCAGTCGACCGCCGCCGGGTCGAGCTCCTCGACGGCCAGATCGACACAGCGCACCTCGTGGCCCGCCGCCGCCAGCGCCGCCGCCGGCGAGGCCAGGTTGAGGGGCTGGTGGCCGAGCTCGTAGGTGGAGACGAGGAGCGTCCTCACGGGACGGCCACCGCGGCGCCGACCGGGGCGATCTCGATGTCCAGGCGCTCGTGGGCGGCGCGGAGGGCGGCTTCCACGTCGGCAGCCTGGCCCCCCCGGGCGAACACGAAGCCGAGGTAGCGGTCCGCGTCGGGCAGCGGCACGACCCGCCCGCCCGGGCGGATGGTGATCTGCACGTCGGTGACGAGGGGCACGGCCCGGGCCGCGTCCTGGCCCTGCACCGCCACCAGCCGGCCGGCAGCGGGGATCGGGATCATCATCACGCCGGCCGCGGCCACTTCCCGGTCCTTCCCGCCGAGGGGCAGCCCGAGGGCGTTGCGCAGGACCAGCTCCTCGAGCGTCGAGCCGGTGCCGAAGCGCAGGGCCCGGGAGCACAGCCCCCCGATGGAGCGGGCCGCCACCTCGATCACGTGGGCCCGGCCCGAGGGGACCCGCAGCTCGGCGTGCACCACGCCCCGGCGCAGTCCGAGAGCGGTGACGGCGGCGCCGAGCTGCTCGACGATCGAGGCCTCGGCCTCCGCCCCCAGGCGGGAGGGCGCCACGTAGATGGTCTCCTCGAAGAAGGGCCCGTCCAGGGGGTCGGGCTTGTCGAACACCACGAGCGGCTCCACCACCCCGTCGTACAGGAGCGCCTCCACCGCCACCTCGGGCCCGGGGACGAAGGCCTCCACCAGCACCGGCTCCCCGGGGTCGCGGCCCGCGGCCGTGGCGATGGCCCGGGCCCGTCCCGCCGCGGCCCGGGCCCCGGCGGCG
>DASUHN010000127.1 GCA_036273495.1 Acidimicrobiales bacterium
GCCATGCCGACGACGGGCTTGTTGAGCCGCATGGCCCCCGTCGATCCGTGGAAGGTGGCGTCACCGAAGCTGAAGATGCCCCCGTCCGAGGCCACCAGCCAGTAGCCCCGGCCGTCGGGCTGGGCGTGCGCCGCGGTGCGCCCGCCCACCATCGTCCCGATCAGGACGGCGCCCACCAGGGCGCCGACCATCCACCTCCTGCTCCTTCTAGCCACGTGACCCCCAGTTGTCACAGAGAGAGCTGCCTAAGGCCGGCTTCGTACCTCTTGGCCGGCGCGGGACCTGCACGGAGCGCGCAGACCGTTCTTCCTGACAAAGCGGAACATGCTCCGGTAGTGCCAGATGGTTGCCCGGGTGACGAACTTCTTGCGCGTCAGTTCTCCGAGATCGTGCTCGACGGCCACGCTGGTCACCTGAACGACCTCCCGGCCGGACTTCCACACCCGCCAGCACAGGTCGATGTCCTCGCAGTACAGGCGGTACGACTCGTCCATGGCGCCCAACGACCGGTACATGTCCGCCCGCACCACGAATGCCGCCCCCAGCAGCCAGTCAACGGGCCGGAGCACGACCGGACCACTCGAGGCGTACTCGTCGCGGAGGTCGACCATCAGGTGGCGCCGCTCGTGGCGGGAGTCCCGGAGGAGCCAGCGGACCGGAGTACGCCGGACGATGGTGGCGGAAACGGTCGGGAACCGGCGGGCCGACGGTTGCGGGCTGCCGTCGGGATACACGAGACACGGCCCGGCCAGGCCGATCGAGTCGTCCGAATCGAGGGCGGCCAGCAGGGCGTCGATGGTCCCGTCGGCGACCCGGGCGTCGGGATTGAGGAAGAAGAGGGTCTGACCCGTCGCCACGCTGGCGCCGTGGTTGCAGTTGGCGGCGAAGCCCCGGCGCCCGGGGGCCACCACCAAGCGCGCCTCGGGGAACTCTGACGCGACTATCTCTGCCGTCCCGTCGGTCGACGCGTTGTCGACGACGATGACCTCCTGATCGACGGCGGCCGGGTGCCGGCGCAGGCTGGCCAGACAGGAGCGGATGTACCCGGCCGACTGATGCGTGACCACGATGACGCTGACCGACTGTGTCCGGGCCGTCGCCTTCGGGGCGTGACCCGCCAGGTCGGCTGGCAGGATGGCGACAGTGGCACCGAGAGTCGTACTCAACGCCCTAGCCCTCCAGCCGGAAGGAAGCGGCGTTCAGACCTATGCGCGCGAGCTGCTGCGGGCCCTCGTGCCGCAGGTGCGCGCCGAGCTCGTGGCGCGGGTGCGTCCCGACGCCGCCCACGAGCTGCCTCCGGAGATCCGGCCCGAGCTCCGCCCCCCTCGTCACGGCGTCCGGTACCTGCTGGAGGGAGCCAGGAGCCTGGGTCCGGCCGACCTGGTCCACGGGCTCGACGTGCACGTCCCGGCCCGCCCGCAGGCGCCCAGCGTGGCCACGATCCACGACCTGGCGGTGTTCGACGTCCCGTGGGCCTTCGCACGGGGATGGGTCGTGGGGAACCGGGCGGTGGCGCGTCATGCCATCCACCGGGCCGACGTCCTCATCGCTGTGTCCGCATTTACCGCCGATCGCATCGCCGCGAGATTTCGGCGCCAGGCCGTGGTTTCCCTGCTGGCCCCCGGCCCCCGCTTCAGGCCACCCCCGGCGGAGGCGGTGGACGCCGTGAGGCGGCGGTTCGCCCTGCCCGAGCGATTTGCCCTCCATGTCGGGACCCTGGAGCCCAGGAAGGACGTCGCCACCCTGGCCGCGGCCTGCGCCCGGGTGGGGCTGCCCCTGGTCCTGGCCGGCCGGATCGGCCGCCTCCCCCCGCCGGCGCCCGCCATCACCCTCGGCTACGTGGCCGGCAGCGACCTGCCGGCGCTGTACGGAGCGGCCACGCTCGTGGCCTACCCCTCCCTCTACGAGGGGTTCGGCCTGCCCCCGCTGGAGGCGATGGCCTGCGGGGCGGCGGTGGTCGCCTACCGGATCCCGGCCCTGGAGGAGAACCTGGCCGGGGCGGCCGTCCTCACCCCGCCGCGGGACGAAGCGGCCCTGGCCGCGGCCATCTCGTCCCTGGTGGCCGACGAAGCGCTCAGGTCGGAGATGGCGGCGGCGGGGCGGGAGCGGGCCGGGGCCTATTCGTGGTCCGCCACCGCCGCCGTGACCGCGGGCGTGTACCGGGGCCTGGGGGTGCCCTGCTGACCAGGGGGCTGACCAACCAGGAGGGCCTCAGCCCAGGACCGACCGGTACCCCTCCAGGACCCGCCCGACCACCTCGGCCCAGTTGAACCGGGCCGCCCGTTCCAGACCCTGGGCGACGAGGGCGGGGGCATCCGCCAGAGCCGTGCGGATGCCGTCGGCCAGGGCTCCCGGGTCCCGGGGCGGCACCAGGACGGCGGCGGTGCCGGCCACCTCGGGGATGGACCCGGCGGTCGTCGAGACCACCGGCACGCCCGACGCCATCGCCTCGACGACCGGCAGGCCGAAGCCCTCGTAGCGGGTCGGCAGGACGACACAGCGCGCCCCCCGGTAGAGAGACGCCAGCTCGTCGTCGTCCACGTGGCCCTTGATCTCCACCCGGCGGCGGATGCCGCTCCTGTCGACGAACGACTCCACCTCGGCCCGGAGTCCCCTGTCGGGCCCGACCATGACCAGGTGCAGATCGTCCTCGCCGAGGCGGACGAACGCCTCGAGGGCCGCCAACGGATCCTTCCGGGGGCGGAGGGCGCCGACGAAGAGAAGGTAGGGCGGGCGGGCGGGCCGGGGGCCTCGCGGCGTGAACCGGTCGGACACGCCGTTGAGCGTCACCACGATCTTCTCCGGTGGGACCCCGTAGCGGCTCACGATGTCACTTTTGGTCCACTCCGAGACGGTGAACACCAGCTCGGAACGACGGATGGACGGCGGGACCAGCCGGCGCAGCGCCCACCCGTCGAAGCGGTCCTCGAGCTCGGGGAGGAGCTCGTAGGACAGATCGTGGACCGTGACGACCGAACGACCCCGGTACAACGGCGGCACCACGTACTGGAAGTGGGCGAGGCGGGGCCGGATGCGTCCCAGGAGGCGGGGGAGCTGCCAGATCATCCGGGTGAGCTGGTGGACCGGGTCGAGCTGGTAGGCCGTCACCCCTTCCGGGACCATTGCGGGCCAGCGGGTGACGGCGCCGACGGTCAGTCCCGGGTCCCCGTCCGCCAGTCCGACCAGGAGCTGGTGGACGTGGGTCTCGTCACCGGTCCGTTGGCGTCCGAGGACGTCCGCGTCGATGACCACGTCCGGGGGCGCGACCACGTCGCTCATGTCGATCGCACCCGAAGCCGCCCTCCCGGGCCGATCAGGCGGGCCATGGCCCGGGCCACCAGCCCGGGGTCGCGGCGCAGCTCCCCGAGCTGCTCGGCGGTCTGCTCGCACACCAGGAGGCCGGACACGCCCAGGGAGCGGGTGAACATCGACCGCGCCACCGCGGCGGCGTGCCTCCACCCCTCCCCCGACAGCATCTTCAGATGGGCCCGCAGGTACACCCTGCACTCCGGGGGGAGCGTGGGGCCGTGCTTGGCGATGAAGACCTCCAGGCCCCGCTGCTCCGACTCGGGTCGGGACAGGCCTCCGTGGCGCACGTGGCGCACGAGCGGCTCCTGCACCACCCCGAAGCGCGCTCGACGTCCACACCGCAGCCAGAGATCCCAGTCCTCCACGCTCGGGAAGCTCTCGTCGAGGCGGAGCTCACCGTCGACCAGGTCGCGACGGGCCATGACGAACGAGAAGCTGCCCGGAAAGTTCATCCACTGGACCTGCTCGGCGGTGAAGGCGTTCGGACCGCGGTACAGCACGCCGCCACCCGGGTCACCCGACGACAGCTCGTAGTCGCACGAGACCAGACCCACGTCGGGGTGGGAGTCCAGGTAGTCGACCTGTCGGGCCAGCTTGGTCGGCAGCCAGAGATCGTCGTCGTCCAGGAACGCCACCAGCTCTCCCGACGCCCGCTCCAGGCCGATGTTGCGGGCGCGCGCCGCCCCACTGCGACGCTCCAGGCGGGTGAGGACCACGCGGGGGTCTCCGCCGGCCACCCTCTCGACCACCTCGGCGACGTCGGGCTCGGAGGCGTCGTCCACGACCACGACCTCCAGGCTCCGGTAGGTCTGCTCGAGGACGGAGCGGAGGGCGGATCCCAGGGCGTCGGGCCGGTTTCTCGTCGGCAGCACCACCGAGACCAGAGATCCGGATGCCCTCGACCTCACTCCGGTATCGCTCCTCAACTGGCCGGCCTGCGAGTGTAGTGGTGGCCCCGCCGCCGGCCGGCCGAGCCGACCCGTTGATTTCACGCGGAGAACTCCCGACGCCATACTTTGGGCTGCTCTGCGCCGGCCGGCGCGCGCGCCACTTCCCGAGGACGATCGACCCATGGACACGAGCGAGGACCCCCCGGTTCGCCCGGTGAAGCCCGGGCCCCGGGTTCTGTCCCTCTCCCTGTTCTGGGAACGCCTGGCGCAACCGCTCCTGATCAGCGTCATGGTGGCGATCGCTGTCGCGATCGTCGCCGGCGGGGGCGCCGCTGCCGTCGCCCACACCAGACCGGCCACCTACCGCAGCCAGGCGATCCTGCTCATGGACCAGCCCGTTGCCATCGCGGCCAGCGGCAACGAAGGCGTCATAGTGAAGCTGTCGGACCTCCGTCAGAAGTACGTGGCGCTGGCGGGGACGGCGCCGATCGTGACCGACGCGGCCGGCCTGGCGGCCCTGCCCGTATCCACCGTGGTTTCCGACGAGCAGGTGACGGCGGGCCAGAACTCGCTCACCCTGCAGGTTGCCGGACAGTCCGGCAACCCCGTCGTCGCCCGCAAGGTGGCGGGAGCCATGGCCCAGGCCATCGGTCGCTACGTCCAGGCCGAGCAGTCCCAGATCAACGTGGCCGCCGAGGACAAGCTGGAGATAAGGATCATCCAGCCGGCCGGGGGCGGGGTGAAGATCGGTCCCAGCTCGAGCCGGGTGGCGGCGATCGGCGCCGTGACGGCCATCCTCGCCTGGCTCATCTCCTACAGCATCGCCCAGATGGTGCTGACCAGGCGCCTCTGGCGTACGGGCTGAGCCGAACACCACCCCGCCATGCCCGCCCTCGGCACACTGGCCGTGGTCGTTCTCGCCTGCGCGGTCGCGTTCCGTGCCCGCCTGAAGGTCGCGCTGGTCACCGTCCTGGCCGTCGCGTTCCTGGTTCCCGACACGCTCATCGTGCCCCGCCAGTTCATCGGCACCTCCCAGGTGCCCGTGATCCGGGCGGTGATCGTGTTCTTCGCCCTCGGCATGGTGCGCCGCCTGGCCCGCCGGGAGATGGACTTCAGGGACTTCCGGCCCCGCCGGATGCACCTCGTCCTGATGGCCTTCGTCGTGGTCGGCTTCGTCGACGGGGTGGCCCTGGGCTCCCCCACCATCGGGCTCGAAGCCTCGCTGCACGACTGGTCAATCTGGGTGGACCAGCTGGTGTTCTTCTGGTCGGTGCTCGGAGCCATCAGGGCCATCGACGACGATCTGTGGGTCGGCAAGGCCCTCGGCTTCGTCCTCGTCGCGACGGCCGCCATCGCCATCGGCGAGCACTTCGACCACTCCAGCTATGCACGCTGGTGGTTCAAGGGGGAGCCGACCCTGATCGACTCCGGAGGCGCCATACCCCTCGAGCTCCGGGGAGGAGGCGTCCGGGTCCGGGCCGCAGATTCCTTTGCCCTGTCCTTCGGCTGGGTGAGCGCCATCCTCTTTCCCGTCCTGCTGGCGGTGGTCCCGTTCGTCCGGTCCCACTGGCGGCCCCTCCTGCGCATCGCGCCCGGCGCCGTCGTGGTGGCCATCCTGTGGTCACAGTCCCGCACCCCGCTCGTCGGGCTGGCCGGGGGCGTGGTGGCCCTCCTCGTCGTGTCCCGCTTCCACCCGCGGTTGACCCCGTACCTGCTAGTCCTGATCGTCCTGGGCTGCGTCGCCGGGCTGTTGACGACGGTGGTGACGCACCCGTTCTCCGCCGGGGCCGAGCAGTCCGGCTCGGTGGCGGTGCGGGTGGCCCGCCTTCCGCTGATCATGGGCGCGACAGCAGCGAGGCCGTACGTCGGGGTGGGCTGGACCGGCCTGCGGACGGTGGGGGTCAACGGGACCGACTCGTCCTACCTGACGATCTACGGCACCCTCGGCATCATCGGGTCCGTCGCCTTCCTGGTCATGCTGGCCACCGCCCTGTTCAGCACGGCCGGAAGCGTCCGGGCCCCCTCCGGGGCCGGAAGGGTGATCGGAGCGGCGGCGGTGGCCGGGGTGCTCACGTCGCTGGTGGCCCCGATCGGATACGACATGTTCACCCAGGAGGCGTCCACCCTGGCGCTGTGGATGATGGTGGCGCTCGGCATCGCCGTCGGGGAACGGGCCCGTACCCCACCACCGACCCAGCCGTACGTGGGTCGGTGGCTGCTGCGGGTCGGGGCCCCGGTCGTGGGGCTGGCCACCGGTGTGCTGTTGTCCGCGTTCGCGCCGTCCCACGCCACTGCGGCCTACAAGTTCGAGTCGCTGCCCCTGAGCCGGCTCCCCGCCAACGGCGTCAACCTCGGATTCGTCGGCGAGCTGCTGACCAACTCGGTATGCGACTCCCTCTCGGCCCAGCCGGTGCCGCCGGGCGCCAAGGTCTTCTGTCGGGACGACGAGCCCGCCCTGGGAACCGGGGAGGTCGAGGTCACCAGCCCGACCGCGGCCGAGACCCAGGCGGTGGTCCGGGCAAGCGTCACGAGCGGGAACATCGTCCCCGGCTTCACCGTCCATGCTGTGCCTGGCATCCAGATCGGCAAGCCCACCGGCTTCCGCACCGCGCCGGTGGCGGGACTCCTCATCGGCTTCGCCGTTTCCCTGCTCGTCCCGCCCTTCCGGCGCAAGGAGGGGCCGTGGCGGCGGTGGCGTCTCGTCTGGCCCGCTCCCGCAGCCGGGCTCTAGGAGCGGAAACGGTCACCTTCGAGTGGCAGCAACGCCCCCGGTACCGCTCCGATCGTCACTCCGGCCGTCCAGGCCAGGCTGTCGACCATGCCCTGCTTGTGCCGCCGGCGGGCAGCCCGGCCGACCGCCCTCACCCCGTGCAGCCAGGCCCGATCGATGAGCATCCGCCGCCCGATGTCGCCGTCGAGGCGGGCCACCTTGGCGGCGAAGGCCCCGGCGCCGAGGCCGTACCCGAAGTTGGTTCGCGCCGTCTGGAGGCGCCCGCGCCACTGGACGTGGGTCACCGTCACCGACGGCTCGTACACGCCGACCCATCCCCGGCGGAGCAGCCGCCAGAACACGTCCTTGTCCTCGGCGCCCCGCAGGCGGACCCCCGCCCCGAGCCGCTCGTCGAAGCCCCCCGCCGCGCCGAGGGCCTGTCTCCGGAACGCCATGCTGGCACCGTGCCCGATGTCGTGGGGATCCTGGTTGCCGACGAAACGGCGCCGCTCCTGGCTGCCCTCGGCCGACACGGTCGGGCCCTCCGACCGGTCCGGCAGCACCCGTCCGGAGACGAAGCCCACCGCCGGATCCTGGAAAGCCGCGGCGATGGCTGAGGTCCAGTCGGGCAGCACGCGGCAGTCGTCATCGGTGAAGGCGACGATCGGAGCGGCGGTGCTCCGCGCCCCGGCGTTGCGCGCCCGTGACGCCCCCGGTTCGTCGCACCGGACCACCTCGAAGCCGGCAGCACGCGCCACTGCGGCCGTGGTCGGGGCCGTCGACGCCGAGTCGACCACCACCGCCTCGTCACCCGGCCGCAGGGCCTGCCGAAGCGCGGTGAGCGCCCCTTCGAGCATGGCCGGCCGGTCGCGCGTGCAGACCACCACCGCAACGGGCACGGACTCCGGGGTCACTGCGTGCACCTGGGCATCGTAAGCCGGCATCTCCCGGACCCCGACGGGACGTCGTCGGGCCGGATCCTCTGGGCTCTGTGCCGGGGCCTGCTCCAGGACGGTCACCGGGTGGACGTCTGCTCATGGTGGCCGGAGCCTCCCGTGCGGGAGCTCCCCGATTGGTGCCAGTGGCAACCGCTGCCCGCCGAGTCGCGCCTCGGCGCCAAGGTCAGGGGGCTGATCCGGCCCCGGTGGGAGTCCATCCGGCTCGACTGGGAGCCGCCGGCGGGGGCACTGGCCGTGGCGGACGACCCGTTGTCGTTTCCGGCCGTGCGCACGGCCCGTCCGTCCGTCCTGACCCAGCACTACCTCACCCAGCTGGACCGTGATGCCCTCGGCCACTGGCGGCGCAAGGACTACCAGGACCATCGCAGCGAGCGCTGGAACGTCCGGCACGCCGGCATCGTTCTGGCCTACTCGGAGCGGGTGGCGCGCGCCCTGCCGGCGCCGGCCTTCGCGGTTCCGATGGCCTACGAGGCCCCCGAGGAGCCGTTGCCGATCGTGGAGGCCCCCGTGGCGGCGCTCATCGCCAACTGGGACTGGGCTCCCAACCGGCAGGCGCTGGAGTGGCTGCTGCGGTGCTGGCCCGAGGTCCGGCGCCGGGTCCCCGGAGCCAGGCTCATGGTGGCGGGGCGGAACTCCGACCAGATCGCGCCCGGCCCCCTGGCCGGAGTGGAGATGCTCGGGCCGGTGACGGACTCCACCGAGGTCCTGAGCCAGGCTGCCGTCATGCCGTTCCCCTGCCCGGACTCCAGCGGGCCCAAGGTCAAGGTGCTCGAGGCCCTGGCCCTCGGGCTTCCCGTCGTCACGACGGCGGCGGGGGCGGAGGGCCTGGCGGTGGCCGACGGCCGGGACATCGCCCTGGCGCCGGTCGACGACTTCGCCGCGGCGCTGGCGGATCTGCTGCTGGACGTGGAGCGCCGAGCTGCCATGGGTCGTGCGGGCCGCCAGGCGCTCATCGACCATCACGCGCCCCTCCCGGCCGCCCGGGCCCGGATCGCCATCCTGACCCGGGCGCTCGAGCTGCTGGGTGAGCCCGGGGGACGGCGCTGATGAAGGGCCGGACCCCGGCCGTGCTCCAGTTCATCGACACCTGGCTGCGGCCCTCCGAGCAGTTCGTGCACGGCATCGTCTCGCGGCTGCGCCATTCCGGAGTGGTGGTCTCGCGACTGCCCGTGGAGAACGTGGACCGCTTCCCGTTCCAGCCGCTGGTGTCGCTGGACCGGTTCTGCTCTCCCCTGCCGTTCCGCATGAGGCGGCCGGCGGTGACCCTTTCCCTCGCGGCCGTCGCCACGCGCCACCGGGCCCGGCTCATCCACGTCCACCACGGTTACCGGCTCCACGAGGTGATGCAGGCGGGCCGCCTCCTCCGCGCCCCCGTCGTCGTGTCGCTGCACGGCCACGACGTCACCGGCTACGTGGAGGAGCATCCCCGGATCTACGACGGGGTGCTCGACGCGGTCTCGGCCGCCGTCGTCCCCTCACGGTTCCTGGTCGATCTGGCCGTGGCCGCCGGGTGCCGCCCCGATCGGGTCCACGTCATCCCGTCGGGGGTGGACACGGAGTGGTTCACGCCCAGTCCGTTACCGGCCGGTCCCCCGACGGTCCTCTTCGTCGGTCGCTTCGTGGAGAAGAAGGGCATAGACGTCCTGCTGCAGGCCTGGCCGGCGGTGAGAAAGGCTGTGCCCACCGCCCGTCTCCGCCTGCTCGGATACGGCCCGCTGGAGCACCTCCTGGTGGGGGACGGGGTCGAGGTACAGCGGACGCCGACCCACCTCGAGGTCCGCCGGGCCATGGCGGAGGCGACCGTGGTGGTGAGCCCGAGCCGGACCGCCCCTGACGACGCGGTGGAGAGCCTCCTCATCGTCAACCTGGAGGCACAGGCCAGTGGCCGCCCCGTCGTGACGACGCGCCACGGGGCCATCCCCGAGTTCGTCGTGGACGGTGAGACGGCGCTGGTCGTGCCCGAAGCCGATCCGCACCGGCTGGCGGAGGCGCTGACCGCCGTGCTCGTCGACCGGGAGCTGGCGGAGAGACTGGGCCGGGCGGGGCCGGGATGGGCCCGGCGCTTCGACGTGCGGGACTGCGCCGCCCGGATCGACGAGCTCTACGACAGCGTGCTCTAGGCCGGTGCCCGCCCGCCGGGTCCGGTCGCTCCGGTCGGTTCCGGCCCCTCCAGATCGCGCCAGGGCAGGCGCACCGGACGCACGACCTCGGCGGGCACGCCGACGACCAGATGTCCCATCGGTACGGGCCGGGTCACCAGAGAGTTGGCCCCGATTACGGCGTAGTCCCCCACCGTCACGCCGCGCCCGATGGTCACCTTGGCGCCGATCCAGCAGTCGGCTCCGATCACCACCGGAGAGGTGTGGACGTTGTCGACGAACCACTCCTCCGGGGAGGTGTAGTGGTGGGACGAGTCCACGACCGTGGTGAACTCCCCCACACCGGTGCGCCGACCGATTCTCAGGCTGTCGGCGCAGTGTAGGGAGCAGCCGGTCTGCAACACGACCTGGTCCCCCACCTCCAACGTCCCGCCCACCACCAGGGTGATCAGCCGGCGCAGATCGGCGCGTGCCCCGATGACGGCGCGCCCTCCCTCGAGGACCATCCGCACGTCGTCGCCGATGATGGCCTTGTCCCCCACCACCAGGGTGCTACGCGAACCCGGGGCCACGACGACCCGGAGCCGACGGCCCAGACGGGCGCTCGGGGATATCGACACGTCCACCTCACCCCGGTACCAGAGAGCCACCACCCGCAGGCGGGCCAGCAGCCACCGCCGCCTCGCCCGCGAGAGCGCCGAGACGACGGGGTCGATCTCGCGCAGCCGCCAGTAGAGGCGGCTCACCGGGTTCAAAGGACCATGGTGCGAGCCCGGACACTCCCCCGGACCAGTGACACCAGGCTGACGGCGTCTCCCATGGCGAGCTGGGCCAGCCGTACGCCGGGATGGCGCCCGGTCCGGTGGGCCGCCTCGGGCAACGCCAGCCAGACCCACGGCAGGATGCCTAGCATCAGCTTCCCCTTGCGCGCGGTCGCGGCTGCGAGGCCAGCGACCACTGCCAGGTCGAACGCCGCCGTCCGGGGGGCCAGGAAGTACCGGCGCCAGAGGGCCCGTCGGGCCAGGCCGTGCCTCGACACCAGATCCGGGAAGTCCTGTCGCCTCCAGATCTCCCGCAGAAAGTCACCGTAGCCAGCCGGGAAGTGACGGTGCTCGACCACGGCCTCGGGCTCGAAACGCAGCTCCGCCCCACCGGCCATGACCCTCCATCCGAGCTCGGCGTCCTCACCGAAGGGGCGGGCCGCCGACACGCTGGGGGCGTCCCGGCGGTCGATGAACGACCCCGCCTGCTGCAGATCGGTGCGGCGGTAGGCGATGTTGCACGTCTCGAACAACCAGGTCGGCCCCAGCACCCAGAGGCTCCGGGCCCAGGCCCCCGCCCCCTCCTCGTCCCCGCTCCACGGCACCGTCTTTCCCTGCACGACCAGATGCGGCGGCTGGTTCCCGGAGGAGACACGGAACGGCCTGGTCAACGAGCTGAGCCAGGTGGGAGTCGGTACACAGTCATCGTCGGTGAAGACGACCACCGGAGCACGGGACTCCGCCACCCCGACGTCCCGGCCCGTGCCGGCGCCGACGTTGCGCGCCAGCCGGAGGGCCTGCATGGCGATCGGGGTGCGCAGGGCCAGCTCCACCAGGCTGGTCCAGGTCCCGTCACCGGATCCGTCGTCGACGACGGTCACCTCGAACGAACCGGGCGGCAGAGTCTGCATCTCGATGGCGGCGAGAACGTCGGGAAGGAACTGGGACCGTTGGAAGGTCGACATCACGACCGAGACGGCGGGCTCGGCTGCGTCGAAGCTGGCGCTGCGCACCCGGTCTCCGATCAGGTCCGCCGGGGCGGCCCAGCGGGAACCCGCCTGGTCCCGGACGGAGGAGTCTGTCTCAGCCGCCCTGGGCGCGCTCAATCGCACAGCTCCGCCGGCCGGAGCTCGGGGGGGCCGAAGTAATGGATCACCCGGGCGGGAGCGCCCACCGCCAGGCAATAGGCGGGTATCGGCTTGACCACCACGGAGTTGGCCCCGATGATCGACCCCCGCCCGATGCTGTTGACGATGGTGCACTTCGACAGGACCATGACGCCGTCCTCGATGACGATCGGGCGGTAGTCGTAGCCCTGGTCCAATATATGGCGGGTGTGGTCGCGGAACCGATGGTTCCCGTCACCTATGAAGCACGCCTGACCGAAGACGCAGCGCGTTCCTATCTCGATGCTGGTGCTGCACTGCACCAACGCCGAGGCGGTGAAGATGCTGCCGGCACCGATGGCAACTCTTCCCGAACCCGAGATCTCACACGTGAACCCGTCCCGGAACTCACAGCCCCGGCCGACGATGAGTGTGCCGTCGTCGGGAATGTCGACGCGGAACCGGGGTCCCAGACGGACCTGGCGGGGGACCTCGAGTCGGCAGTGGTGATGGGTGGCCAGCACGGCCCGCCGACGCACCTCGGAGGCCACCTCGGGAGCTGCCCGGTACCGCAGCCTCCAAAGAGCGCGGCTCACGGTCGAGCTGGTGGGCATTGCCCGGAATGATACCGGAGCGCGTTGGGACGAAGTCGGGCCCGCGCGCGGTGAACTCGGTGATGCTAGAGATTGACGCGACATGAGTCTGTCCATAGGTCTCGTCCATCCCTACTGCTGGCCCGAGGTCAGGCGAGGGGGAGAGCGCTACGTCGACGAGCTGGCGGGATGGCTGCGAGCCCAGGGGAACCAGGTGGACATCCTCACCGGGACCCACGCCGACAGCAGCGTCGAGGTCCGCGGCGACGGCGCGGTCGTGCGCCGCAGGCGCCACGCGCGGCGCTTCCGGCTGGCCCGGTTCGGAGTGACCGACGTGGAGAGCTTCGGCGCCGCCATCTGGCCGACCCTGGTCCGGCGCCGCTACGACGTGGTCCACGCCATGACCCCGACCGCGGCGCTGGCGGCCCGGGCGGCCGGGCAGCGGACCGTCTACACGGTTCTCGGCCACCCGACGGCGGACCAGCTGGGGGGCCGCCGGTTCGACCCGGGCGTCTTCCGCGCCGCCGTTCGGGCCGCCCACCAGGTGACCGCCCTGAGCCGGGCCTCGGCCGGACAGGTGGCCGCCCTGTTCGGGCGGCCCGCCGCCGTGCTGCCTCCGGGTGTCCACTGCGATCGGTTCCCCCCCGACCTCACGCCCCGGAAACCGCCGGCCCGGATCCTGTTCTCGGCGTCCTACAGCGATCCCCGCAAGGGCCTCGACCGGGCCGTGTTCGGCCTGGCCGAGCTCCTGGGGACCCATCCCGACGCCCGGCTGGTGCTGTCGGGCCAGGGGGACAGCTCCTGGGCGCTGGAGCGCCTCGGGCCGTCCGCCCCGTCCGTGTCCGAGCACGTCGAGGATCTCGGTCCGGGCTCCACCGACGAGGTTCCCGGGCGTTACCGCGACGCCACCCTGACCGTGCTCCCCTCGACTGGCGAGGCCTTCGGGCTGGTGCTGGTGGAGTCGCTGGCGGCCGGTACCCCCGTCGTCTGTACGCGGGACGGGGGCATGCCGGAGATCGTCTCGGACGACGGCGTCGGACGGACCGTCTCCCCCGGTGACATCACCGACCTGGCCCGGGCGCTGGTCGACGTGATCGCCCTGGCCTCCAAGCCCGGCACGCCGGAGCGGTGCTCGCGCCACGCCCGGAAGTGGGACTGGGCGGAGTCCGTCGGCCCGCTTCACCTCGAGCTCTACCAGGGGGTGTTGCGCTCCCGGAGCCGGGCGGCGTAGAGGGGAACGGGGCCGGGGCTCAGCCGGAGGGAACGGGGCGGGAAGGCGGCCTGCCGTCCCGGAAATCGTCCACCGCCGCCCGGTGCCAGGCCTCGAGCACCTCGGCCAGCCGATCGACGCTGAGCTCGGTGGCGGTCCGGAGGCCACCCTCGACCAGGCGGAGTCGGAGGTCCCCGTCGAGCGCCAGACGCGTCGCCGCCGCCGCCAGGGACCCGGCGTCACCGGCCTCGTACACCACGCAGTTGCCCTCGTGGGACAGGAACTCCGCCGAACCCCCGGTCCCGGTGGCCACGACCGGCACGGCGCACGCCATGGCCTCGACGGGCACCAGCCCGAAGGGCTCGTCCCACTCGCTGGGGAAGACGAACACATCCGCCTCTTCGTAGAAGCGGCGCAGCTGGGCCCGGTCCCCGGAGCTGAAGCGGACACGGGAGGAGATCCCCAGCTCGGCCGCCAGCTCCCGGAGCCGGCCGGCGTAGTCCTCGGGTCCCCGGCCGACGACGGAGAGGGTGGCCTCCTGGGGCAGCAGGGGCATGGCGCGCAGGAGGGTCTCGATCCCCTTGCGCGGATCGAGCCGCCCCACGTAGAGCAGGCGCCAGGCCCACGGCCCGGACCCGGGCACGGCCCCGTCGGTCGCCACCGCGAGGGGAAAATCGGCCAGGTCGATGCCGCTGTAGACGACGTCGGAGCAGGGGAAGCGCCACCGGGTCCAGGCCCGGGCCCGTTCCCGGGTGAACTCGCTGACGAAGCAGGCCGGGCCGACCGCGTCGAGATCCGGCGGGCCCGGTGCCGGTCCACCCATCCTCCGCACCACCCGGGCCAGGCGCGGGCGGCCGCGGAACATGCGGCTCCACGCGTCCATGTCGGGGGCGTAGACCGGCCAGTCGTCACATATGACCAGGACCATCGGGATGCGACGCTCGGCCACCGTCGTCAGCAGCCCGAGCGACATCGCCCCCACGTTCCACACCGAGACGACGTCGGGACGGACCCGATCGAGCGCCGCGGCCAGCGCCGCCTGGTTCGACCGCTCCATCCCCCACCGCCTCCAGGGCGGCGGCGTGACCAGGCGGTGATCGTCCCAGTAGAACTGCAGCGACCGGTCGACGTCGGCGTCATCGGGCTGCTGCACCCCGGGAACTCTCATGGTGGTGGTGAGCACGGATGTCCGATGTCCCGCGCCGCGCCAGCGCTGGAGGACGTCCCAGCAGGACAGCTCGTATCCACCCAGGTGATGAGGGGGATACATGTTGGTGAGCGCCAGGACGGACATCCGGCCGCTGGAGGACGCCCCCACGTCCTCCAGCGGGGCCGCGGCCGGCGCGACCCGCTCCGCGGTGAGGGCGCCGCGGACGGTACAGTCTGCGGGTCCTCCACTCATCCCGGATCACCGACCCGGCCCACCGAGACATGATGCCACTCCCTCTGGTCCGAGAAGAGCAAGGGGTTCCCGCCTGCATGCCACTCGTTCGCGTGCCGGGGGCGGGAACACCGTGGTGAGCGCCATCGTCCGGGAGGCGGCCGAACAGCCGTCAGCGGAGGGCTTCGACCTCCAGGGTGAGTCGACCAGCGTGGCCGATCTGGTGCGCCGGACGGTGGGGAGTCGGCGGCTCCTGTTGATGCTGTCCCGCAAGGACTTCTTCGTTCGCTACCGCCGGGCGTCGTTCGGGCTGATGTGGGCGGTCGTGCTGCCTCTGTTCCAGGCCGTGGTCCTGGCTCTCGTGTTCTCCCACATCGCCCGCATCCAAGCCGGGGGCAACTACCCGACGTTCGTGTACAGCGGCATCCTGCCGTGGATCTTCTTCTCCGGCTCGCTCCCGGGCGCGGTGGGATCGATCGTCGACGGGCAGGACATCGCCACCAAGATCTACTTCCCCCGGGTGATCCTGCCGATGGTGACGGTCGGCGCCAATCTCTACGGCTTCGGGCCCGGCCTCGTCATTCTCTTCGGCTTTGCCCTGATCGGCCATGTCCAGTTCGGCCTGAACTGGGTGCTGCTCGTTCCCGCCACCATCCTCATGGTTCTGCTGACCACGTCCCTCTGCGTGGTGCTGGCGGCCCTGCAGGTCTACTTCCGCGACCTCAGGTACGTGGTCGCTGCCGCGCTCACGGCCTGGATATACGTCTCACCGGTGCTCTACCCGATCAAGCTGGCCCCCCACCTGCTGCGCAGCATCATGGAGGTGGTGCCGACGACAGGGATGGTCGAGCTGTTCCGAGCCGCCTCCGTGGGGCCCGATCCCGGCTGGCACACCAGCCTCTACTGCACACTGGGGTGGACCGGAGCCCTGCTGGCCGCCGCCCTCCTCCTATACCAGCGCTTCGACCGGGTCTTCGTGGATCTGCTGTGACCGACACCCAGCTCATCAGGATGGCCGGGGCCGGGAAGCGCTACACCAAGTACCAGGACGCCCCGATGCTGGTCACGCGGCTGGCCGGCCTGCGGGCCAAGACGCGTACCACCAAGCTCTGGGCGGTCCGACCCCTGGACCTCGAGATCGGCGCTGGTGAGTGCGTGGGGGTGGTGGGGAGGAACGGGTCGGGCAAGTCCACCATGCTCCGCATGCTGGCCGGGGTGACCGGACCGACGGTGGGAAGAGTGACGGTCCATGGTCGGATCGCTCCGCTGATATCGGTCGGGGTCGGGTTCCACCGGGAGTTGACGGGACGGGAGAACGTTTACGTCAACGGGACGATCCTCGGCCTCACCCGGACCGAGATCGACCAGCGCCTCGATCGCATCGTCGACTTTGCCGAGGTCGGCGCCTTCATCGACACACCGGTGAAGTTCTACTCGTCCGGCATGTTCGTCCGACTCGGCTTTGCCGTCGCCATCATGGCCGATCCCGCCGTTCTCCTGGTCGACGAGGTCCTGGCGGTCGGGGACCTCGCCTTCCAGATCAAGTGCTTCGAACGGATGAGGGAGATCAAGGATCAGGGTACGACCGTCGTGGTGGTCAGCCACAACCTGAACGCCATCAGGCTCCTCTGCCCGCGGACCGTCGTGCTCCACGACAGCGAGCTCAAGTTCGACGGCGCGACCGAGCCCGCCCTCTCCCTCTACCACCAGTTGCTCGGGGAGGACCGGTCCACCAGCGAGAGATCCGTCGACACCCGGCCCAGCGGCATCGTCACCGACGCCTATTTCGAGCCTCTGGAGCTCCTCGACCCCGACGGCATGGCCACCTCGCATTTCACCTCGGGCCAGGCGGTCAGGATCCGGGTTCCCGTGGTCTTCGAACGGCAGGTGGTGGACCCG
>DASUHN010000128.1 GCA_036273495.1 Acidimicrobiales bacterium
CACCGCGGCCTGGTACTCCTCGGGGGAGACGCGCCGGTGGAACCCGGGCAGGCCCTCGGCCGGGTCGGGCGGCTCGGCCGGCGCGTCGGCCAGGGGCCGCCCCAGGTCGGCGGCCATCGAGTCGATGGCGGCGGCGGCGGCGTCGTAGGCGGCGTCGACCTCGGCCGGGCCCCACGCCGGGTCCACCACCACGTTGTCGATCAGGAACACCCGCTGGCGCCAGTGGTCGAACGCCGCCATGGGCCCGATCACCGACAGCACGGCGTCGGGCGCGCCCACGTCGTCGGGCGGGACGGAGGGGAGGCGCTCGACCTCGCGCACCACGTCGTAGCCGAGGTAGCCGACCAGGCCGCTGTGCAACGGGGGCAGCTCGTCGATCACCGGGCTGCGGTAGAGGCGCAGCAGCTCCTCGACGGCGGCCAGGATGCCCTCGTCGCGAGGGACGCTGTCGGGGAGGCGCCCCTCGACCTCGACCCGCCGCCCCCGGGCCACCATCCGGGCGAAGTGGCCCCTTCCCGCGAACGAGAACCGCGCCCACCGCTCCCCGTGCTCCACCGACTCGAGCAGGAAGCCGGGTCCCTCCCCCGCCAGCCGGGCGAAGGCCGCCACCGGCGTCTGCATGTCGGCCACCAGCTCACGCCACACCGGAACGACGGTGTGGCTGCGCGCGAGGGAGCGGAACGACTCCCTATCCGGACGCAGCGTCATCGGACCCGTCGTCGGTCCCGAAGGCCCGGTAGAAGCAGGTGTGGTTCCCGGTATGGCAGGCGCCGCGCCCCTCCTGCTCGACCACGAGGAGGATCACGTCACCGTCGCAGTCGTAGCGCGCCTCGCGCACGTACTGCCGGTCCCCCGACGTCTCCCCCTTGCACCAGTACTCCTGGCGGCTGCGGCTCCAGAACCAGCTCCGCCCGGTGTCGAGGGTGCGGCGTAGGGCGTCCTCGTTCATCCACGCGAACATCAGCACGGTGCCGGTGCCCGCCTCCTGTACAACCGCCGGCACCAGCCCGTCGGCGTTGAACTCCACCCGGGCCAGCTGCTCCTCGGTGTAGGGGATCGGCGTGATGGCGGGGGCGCTCACAGGTACAGCCCCGTGCCGCTGTCGATGCGCTCGGAGGCCACGGCGTGGATGTCCCGCTCGCGCATGAGGAGGTAGTCGTCCCCCTGGACCTCGACCTCGTAGCGGTCCTCGGGGCTGAACAGGACCTGGTCCCCCGGCTTGATGGTCCGGACGTGGGGCCCGACGGCCACCACCTCGGCCCAGGTCAGCCGCTTGGACACCTGCGCGGTGGCGGGGATGAGGATGCCGGAACGGGACTTGCGCTCCCCTTCCGACTGGGGGATCTGGACCAGGACCCGGTCCGCCAGCATGGTGATCGGCTGCTTCTGGCCCTTCGACACCCCCGGCACGGTACCGTGCCGACCGGTGCCCATCGAACCGGTATCCCTCGAGACCGACGACGGGCTGCGCCTCGAGGCCGAGCTCTCCGTGCCGCCGGAGCCGTGGGCGGCGGTCGTGCTGGCCCACCCGCATCCGCAGTTCGGGGGCAACATGCGCTCGATCGTGACCGGCTCCCTGTTCGAGGCCCTGCCCGCCGCCGGCGTGGCCGCCCTGCGCTTCAACTTCCGGGGCGTCGAGGGGTCGGAGGGGGTGCACGGGGACGGAGTCGGAGAGCGCCGCGACGTGGTCGCCGGCATCGACGCCCTGGCCCCGATCACCGAGGGCCTCCCGCTGGTCCTGTCGGGGTGGTCGTTCGGGGCCGACACGTCGCTGGCGGTCGGGGACGAGCGGGTGGCGGGCTGGGCGCCGGTGGCGCCTCCGTTGCGCATCGTCGACCCCGCCGACATGGTGGCCCCCACCGATCCCCGCCCCAAGGGAGTGGTGCTGGCCCGCCACGACCAGTTCCGGGACCCCGCCGAGGCGGCCACCATCCTCGCCGGGTGGCCGGCCACGACGGTCGAGGTGGTGGAGGGCGCCGACCACTTCTTCGTGGGGCGCACGGACAAGGTGGCCGAGATCGTCCTCGGCTGGCTCAGGGCGCTGGCCTGACCTCCACGCCCCGGTCGGCCAGGTAGCGCTTGGCCTCGGCCACGGTGTGCTGGCCGTAGTGGAAGA
>DASUHN010000129.1 GCA_036273495.1 Acidimicrobiales bacterium
TGGATCGCTCTCCAAGGGCCTGCGCCAACGGGTGGCCCTGGCCCGGGCTCTGCTGAGCGAGCCTCAGGTGCTCTTCCTGGACGAGCCCACGTCGGGCCTCGACCCGGCCGCGGCCCGGGACGTCCACGAGCTCATCGACTCCCTCCGGCTGCGCGGGGTCACGATCTTCCTCACCACCCACCGGCTGGAGGAGGCCGAGCGCCTGTGCGACCGCGTCGCCATCCTCAACACCACCCTGCGCCGTATCGGGCGCCCCGACGAGCTCCGCGACCAGCTCTTTGCCCGGACCCTCACCGTCCGGACCGCCGCGCCCCTGGCCGACCCCGACCGGGTCTTCCCTGGCCTACCCGGGCTGGACAGCTGGCGGCTCGAGCCACCGGCCACCTACCTGCTCGGTGTCTCCGATCCGAATCGGGCGGCGCCGGCGGTCACCCGCGCCCTGGTGGGCGCCGACGCCGACGTGCTCTCGATCGCCGAGTCCCGCCACTCGCTGGAGGACGTCTACCTCCAGCTGGTCAACGAGGACGAGGCGGCCCGTTGACATGAGCTGGACCCGGATCCGCGCCGTCCTCCGCAAGGAGCTGCGGGACTACCGCCACAACGGGAACATCATCTACTCGACGGCGATCCTGCCGGCGATCTTCCTCATCCAGCCCCTGATCCAGGCGTTCACCCTGCCGACCGGCTCGTCCCCCGCGCTGCACCGCGAACATGCCCTGCTGTACATGCTGGCGATACCGGTCCTCGTACCGGCCGCGCTGGCCGCGTATTCCGTGGTCGGTGAGCGGATCCAGGGCACCCTCGAGCCGGTGCTGTCCACGCCGATCCGCAAGGAGGAGCTGCTACTGGGCAAGGCCCTCGCCGCCTTCCTGCCGTCGGTGGGCGTCTCCTATGTCGTGTTCGGCCTCTACGTGGTCCTGGTCGAGCTGTTCGCCCACCCGGGGGTGGCGGCGGCGTTGATCCGCGGCCCCGACCTCCTGGCCCAGCTCGTCTTCACCCCGTTCCTGGCCCTCTGGTCGATCACCGTGGGCATCGCCATCTCGGCCCGGGCCCGCGACCCGCGAACCGCCGCCCAGCTCGCCATCCTCGCCAGCCTCCCCACGGTGGCGGTGACGACCCTCGTCGCCTTCAAGGTCATTCCGGCCACGCCCCGCTTGGCCGTCGCCCTCGGCATAGCCCTGCTGGTGCTGTGCCGGCTCGGTGGGCGTTTCGCGTCCGCGATGTTCGACCGCGAGCGGCTCATCACCGGCACGAGGTGATCGGACCTCCGATCCTCACCGCAGCACCATGGTCGCCACCGTGGCGATGACCCCGACCACCCCGTAGGCGGCGTAGTCGTTGGCCGAGCCGTTGTGCAGGGCGCGCAGGGCCCGGATGGGGGCCGGCTCGGGCCGGCGGATGTAGACCGCAGCCAGGGCCAGACCGGCCAGCGTCGTGGCGGCCACCGTCAGGAGCTCGACCGGGTCCAGATAGGTGAAGCTGACGGCGAGCCGGGGCACCACCCCGCCCCCGTGCAGGACGTCATGGGCGTAGGTCAGCCCGCCCCCCGACAGCAGGGCCCCGGCCGCGGCGCCGGCCACGTGACGCAGGATCGAGAACGGCAGAACCCCGAACGCCACACACCCCGCCGCCAGCGTCCCGAAGGCCACCCGCATGCCCGGACGCAGCGGCTCCAAATGGTCGAGGGGCTCCTCCCGGCGCCGGAAGAAGGCCAGCCACGCCGCCCGGGCCAGAGCGGCGACGGTCACCACCTGGGCCACGAGCATCAGCGCGAGCACTCCCGGCTGGTGACCGTCCTCGAGCGCCTTGTGGATCAATCCGACGGACACGTAGCCGTTGAGCGGCGGGATGCCGGCTATGGCCATCACCCCGATCACGAAGGCAACGGCCAGACCGGGTCGGCGCCGCGCCAGGCCGCCCATCTCCGACAGCTTGGTCATCCCGCTCGCGGTGACGATGGCACCGGCGCACAGGAACAGCAACGACTTGAACAGGGCGTGGCTGATCAGGTGATAGGTCATGCCGGCCTCGCCCGCCGCCGAACCGGTGCCCAGCCCCACGGCCAGCACCCCCATCTGCGAGATGGTGTCGTAGGCGAGCAACCGTTTGAGATCGTCCTGGGCCAGCGCGAGCACGGCACCGGTGAGCGCCGACACCACGCCGAGCACGACCAGAAGGCCGAGCAGCGGGCGAGCGCCCCCCGCCCCGAACACCTGCAGCGCCAACCGGGCGATGACCACGACTCCGAGGTTCACCATCAGACCCGAGAACAGCGCCGACACCGGTCCGGGGGCGGCGGTGTGGGCGTCGGGCAGCCAGCCGTGGAACGGGACCAGCCCCAACTTGGTGGCGAAGCCGGCCACCAGCAGGCCCAGGGCCACCAGGTCGGTGGTGGTGACGTGGCCGGCCAGGGCCACGTGAAGCTGGCCCAGGTTGAGGGCGCCGTGGTCGGAGTACAGCAGGGACGCGCCGATGAACACGAGGAATCCCGCCACCGTCGTGAGGACCAGCAACTTGAAGGCGGCCTCCAGGGCCAGGGGCCGTTCCAGGAAGAACCCGGTGAGCCCGTAACTGGCGAGGGCGGCCACCTCGAACCAGACGAAGGTGTTGAACAGGTCCGCGGTCAGCGCCGTGCCGATGAGCGCGGCGAGCAGGAGCAGGAACAGGCACGTGTAGCCCCCCAGCTCGCGCCCGCCGAGGTGACCCATGTCGGACAGCGTGAACAGCAGCAGGACCGCTCCGACGACCCCGACCGCCAGTCCGTAGGTGAGACCGAAGGGGTCGGCGCCGAAGGCGATGCCGAGGGCCTTCCCCCCGACCGGCACCCAGTTGCCCATGTAGTGGACCAGGACGTGGCCCGAGTAGACGCGCGGGGCCAGGAGGGCCATGCACGCCGTGGACCCGGCCATGGCCAGCAGCGACACGATCAGCGGCAGCCGCTTCGAGAGGCGGGCCAGCAGCGGGGAGGCCACGGCGCCGCTGATCGGGATGACCACCGGAAGCGGCAGGACCGCCTCCAGGCCGGCGGTGGTCATGGCCCCTCAGCCCTTCATCAGGCGGATGCGGTCCGAGTCCAGGGTGCGGTAGTGCTGGGCCAACCGGACCGCCACAGTCAGGAAGACCGCGGTCACGGCCACACCGATGACGATGGCGGTGAGACAGAAGTTCTGGATCACCGGGTCGGCCACGTTGCCCGCAGTCAGGGAGCGCTCGGTGTAGCCGTGAGGCGGGTTCAGCAGCACGGGGGCGGTCGAGCCCTTCCGGTAGGCCATCGAGATCAGCAACAGGTAGGTGGAGGCCTCCATGAGGGACAGGCCCATGATCATCTTGACGAGATTGCGCCTGGTCAGGAGCGTGTAGAGCCCGATGCAGAACAGCACGCCGGCGGCCAGGTAGTTGACGAGGATCACGACCGGCCCCGGCCCGCGTCGGAAGGCTCCCCGTCGGCGGCGGACGACCAGTCGTGGGCCATCCCGAGGAGGCCGAACACGGCGACGGTCAGCCCGGTGGCGACCTCGATGAGCTCCCCGCCCGAGAACAGCTGGAGCACCCCCCCGCTGCGGATGGCCTGCTCGTGCGCGAGCGGCAGCCAGTTGGCCGAGAACGAACCGCGCAGCACCAGGCCGAGAAGCTCGGTGAGGATGATGATGCCCGCCCCGACCATCTCGATGGTCTCGACCGTGCGGGCCCGTACCGCCCGGGCGATCTTGCGGTAGCCGAAGGCCGTGTACAGGAGCAGGATCACCCCGAGGGCCACCGCGCCTGCCGGGAAGCCCCCGCCCGGTGAGTAGCCCCACGCCACCAGATAGGCACCGATCATCGCCAACAGCGGGCTCGCCACCCGGATGGCCGTGCGCACCACGACGGTCATGGCGTCGGCCGTCTCCGGACCCGGTGTTCCGAGCTGCTCGTCGTCGGGCAGGTCCCGGTCGGGCGTCCAGGCCGGGGCCGGTGGCTCGGGACTGCCCTCCCCCTCCCCCTGGTCCTGGGCACCCTCGCGCTCGTCGGCCTCCCGCGCCTGCTGCTCGCCGGCGTCCGGGCCGGCGGCCGACTCGCCGCCCTGGCCCGCCACCTCCGACTGCTCCTCCTGTCCCGCTTCCTCCTCGCCGAGGTAGCCCGAGCGGGGCTCGCGCCGCCGTGACAGCAGCACGACCGACACGACGGCGGCCAGCAGCAGGAAGGTCTCCCCGAAGGTGTCGAAGCCCCGGGTGCCGTACACCACCTCGTTGACCGGCTCGGTGATGTGCCACTTCGGGAGGGCCACCCGCATG
>DASUHN010000130.1 GCA_036273495.1 Acidimicrobiales bacterium
TGCTGGTGAAGCCGCAGTTCGAGGCGGGGCGCGCCGCCGTGTCGCGGGGTCGGGGTGTCGTGACCGATCCCGACGAATGGAGGCGGTCGCTGGTCGCTGTCGGTGCCGCGGTGGCGGCAGCGGGGGCGGCCATGATGGGGACCATGGTCTCCCCGATCACCGGCGCCGAGGGCAATGTGGAGTTCCTCCTGCACGCCCGGGCCCACACCCCGGGGGACGAGAACGTGCCCGGCGTGGAGGGCGTGATCACCGAGGCATCGGGCTCCTGACATGGCCGTGGTGACGCTGGTCCTCCATCCGCAGCGTCCGCAGGCGGTCGAGCTGGGGCGCGAAGCGGTGGCGTGGCTGCGGGAGCGTGGTCATCGCGTCGTGGTGCCCAAGGAGGACGGCGCGCCCGTGCTCGAGGGGGCGCAGCCGGCCGGACCCGACGACGCCATCGACGGGGCCGATCTGGCCGTCAGCCTGG
Source organism: Acidimicrobiales bacterium (assembly GCA_036273495.1). NCBI lineage: Bacteria > Bacillati > Actinomycetota > Acidimicrobiia > Acidimicrobiales > Acidimicrobiales bacterium. Next base: position 467 of record DASUHN010000130.1, read on the forward strand.
GAGGCGACGGGACCATGTTGCGCACCGTGCAGATGGCGGCGGGAAAGGGCGTGCCCGTCCTGGGCGTGAACCTGGGCCAGCTCGGCTACCTCACGTCGGTCGAGCCGACGCGTCTCTGCGAGGCCCTCGACGGGTTCCTCAACGGGAGTTACGTCGTCGACGAGCGGCTGGCCCTCCAGGTGCGCGTGCGACGCGCCGGGTCGGGAGCCGGTCCGAGCAACGGCGGCCCGCACCTGACGGCGCTCAACGAGGCGGTGCTCGAGAAGACCGTGCCCGGCCACACCGTGCACCTGGGCCTGTCACTGGCGGGCGAGCCGTTCATGACCTACGCCGCCGACGGGTTGATCGTCTCCACGCCGACGGGTTCGACCGCGTACAACCTGTCGGCGCGCGGCCCGATCCTCTCCCCGAACCTGCGCGCCCTGCTCGTGACGCCGGTGTCCCCGCACATGCTGTTCGACCGCAGCCTGGTCCTCGACCCGGACACGCTGGTGTCGGTCGAGATCCTGTCCGAGCGCCCGGCCGTCCTGGTCGTCGACGGCGGCGAGGCCGGAGTGCTCAACCCTGGTGACGTCGTGGACTGCCGGGCCGCGCCGCGGGCCGTGCGGCTGGTCAGGTTCGGAGAGCACATCGGGTTCCACGCCATCCTCAAGTCCAAGTTCGGGCTGAGCGACCGGTGACCGCCATGCTGACCGAGCTGGCGGTGCGCAACCTCGGCGTCATCGAGTCGCTCTCGCTCACCCTGGCCCCGGGCCTGACCGCCCTCACCGGGGAGACGGGTGCCGGGAAGACCCTTCTGGTGGAGGCCATCGAGCTGCTCACCGGGGGACGGGCCGACGGGGTGGTGGTCAGCCCCGGCGCTGGCGAGGCCGTGGTCGAGGGCCGCTTCCTCGTGGACGGCGAGGAACGGATCCTGTCCCGCTCCGTCCCCGCCTCCGGGCGCTCCCGCGCCTACCTCGACGGGCGGATGGCGCAGGTGTCGGCGCTGGCGGAGCTGGCCGAGCAGCTGGTCGACCTCCACGGGCAGCACTCGCACCAGTCGCTGCTGCGGGGCGGGGGTCAGCGCGACGCCCTCGACGCCTACGCCGGCGTCGACCTCGGCCCGCTCCGGCGGGCCCGGGCCCACCTGCACGAGGTCGAGTCGTCGCTGGAGGGGCTGGGTGGGGACAGCCGGTCCCGGGCCCGGGAGCTCGACCTCGTCGCCTTCCAGCTCGAGGAGATCGACGTCGCCGGCATCAGCGACCCCGGCGAGGGGGCGGCCCTCGAGGTCGAGGAGGACCTGCTCATCTCGGCCGAGGCCCACCGCCAGGCGGCGGAGCTGGCCCGGTCGGTGCTGGTGGGCGAGCAGGGCGCGGCCGACGCCGTGGGCGCGGCGCTGGCCGCCTGCGCCGGGCGGACCGTGCTCGACGGTCCCCACCGGAGGCTCCAGGGGCTGGCCGCCGAGCTGGCCGACGTGGCCGACGAGCTCCGGAGCGCGGCGGAGTCGATCCAGGAGGACCCCGAGCGGCTCGATGAGGTGCGCCGCCGGCGCCAGCTGCTGCGCGACCTCCGCCGGAAGTACGGGGACAGCCTGGAAGACGTCCTGGCCTTTGCCGCCGACGCCCGCCGGCGCCGGGCCGAGCTCGAGGGCCACGAGGCGGCGGTGACCCGGCTGGAAGCCGAGCGCCGGGAGGCGGCCACCGCGGTCGCCGAGGCGGAGGTGGAGGTGGGGCGGGCCCGCCGGGAGGCGGCCCCCCGCTTCGCCAAGGCCGTGGGGCGGCACCTGACCAAGCTGGCCATGCCCGCCGCCCGCTTCGAGATCGAGGTCGGAGAGGAGGAGCCCGGTGACGCCGTCACCCTCCTCCTGTCCGCCAACCCGGGGTCACCCCCGCTGCCGCTCGCCAAGGTGGCCTCGGGCGGGGAGCTGGCCCGGGTGATGCTGGCGGCCCGGCTGGTGTTCGCGGCCGGGCCCCCGGTTCTGGTCTTCGACGAGGTGGATGCCGGCGTGGGTGGGGAGGCGGCGGTGGCGGTGGGGCGGGCCCTGGCCGACCTGGCCCGGGCCGGGCACCAGGTCCTGGTGGTCACCCACCTGGCCCAGGTGGCGGCCTTCGCCGATCAGCAGGTGGCGGTGCGCAAGGTGGCCGGCCGCAAGTCGACCCGCACCGAGATCGAGGCCCTGGACTCAGAGGCCCGGGTGGTCGAGCTGTCCCGGATGCTGGCCGGTCGTCCGGACAGCGCCTCGGCCCGGGACCACGCCAAGGAGCTGCTGGAAGCCGCCCACCGCTCCTAGCGCTCCCAGTACCAGGCCAGCCCCACCAGCCCGGGCCCGGTGTGGGCCACGAGCGAGGTCCCGAACCCGGACAGGAAGCTGGTGGCCGGGGTCACCTCGGCCCGCACCGACGCCAGCAGGGCCTCGGCGTCGGCGGTGCCGAGCGAGTGCATGGCGACCAGGTGCAGTGGCGCCCCGGGCACGACGGTCCGCCGCCAGTAGTCGAGGAGCCGCTCGAGCGCCGCCTCGCGGGAGAACGCCGGCCGGTGCGGGCGCACCTTCCCGTCCCCCAGCTCGATCACCGGCCGCACGTTCAGCCGCTGCGCCGCCCACCCGGCAGCAGCGGGGATGTGGCCCCCCTTCACCAGGTACTCCAGGTTGTCGAGGGCGCCGACGAGCCGCACCGCGGCGCGGGTCCTCTCCGCCGTCCGGACCACGTCGGGGAGCGACTGCCCTTCGGCGGCGGCCCGGGCTGCGGCCAGCGCCACCAGGCCCTCGGCCCCGGCGGCGGTCCGGGAGTCCACCACCTCCACCGGCCCCTGGGCCTCCTGCGATCCGACCATCGCCGACCGGTAGGTGCTCGAGAGGTCGCGGGCCAGCGTGACGACGACCACGCCGTCACCGGTCTGCGCCTCCTCGACCGCCTTGGCGAAGTCACCCGGCGCCGGTCCCGACGTCCGCACTCCTTCGTCGAATCGGGCGATCAGCTCCTCGAGGTCGAGCGCCTCCTCCTGCACGGGAAGCCCACCGATCGTCAGCCCCAGCGGAACGACGGAGATCCCGTGGGCCTCCGCCACTTCCCGGGGCAGCGCGGCAGCCGAATCTGTAACCACCCTGACGCCCCCTGGCATACCCGCAGAGTACGGGGCCACGCCCACCCCGTAGGACATACCGTCCGATGGTCCCGGGCCCCCCGGGCCACCCCGATCTCCGCCAGGTCACCCAGGGCGGCCCCACGGCTGCGCTACCGTGGACCGGGCTAGCCGAGGAGGAGTTTGTGGCAAAGCACATCTTCGTGACGGGAGGTGTGGCCAGCTCTCTCGGGAAGGGCCTCACGGCATCGTCGCTCGGTCGGCTGCTGCGGTCCCGGGGTCTGCGGGTCACCATGCAGAAGCTCGACCCCTACCTCAACGTCGATCCGGGGACCATGAACCCCGACGAACACGGGGAGGTGTTCGTCACCGACGACGGCGGGGAGACCGACCTCGACCTCGGGCACTACGAGCGGTTCATCGACGAGCCCCTGACCCGGGACTCCAACTCCACGACCGGGTCGATCTACCGCTCGGTGATCGCCAAGGAGCGCCGGGGGGACTTCCTCGGGCGCACGGTCCAGGTCATCCCCCACATCACCGACGAGATCAAGCAGCGCATCCTGCGGCTGGCCACCGACGACATGGACGTGGTCATCACCGAGGTCGGCGGCACGGTCGGCGACATCGAGATCCTCCCGTTCCTCGAGGCCATCCGCCAGTTCCGCAAGGACGTCGGGCGGGAGAACGTCTGCTACATCCACCTCACGCTCGTGCCCTACCTGGGGGCGGCGGGGGAGCAGAAGACCAAGCCCACCCAGCACTCGGTGACCGAGCTGCGCAGCCGGGGCATCCAGCCCGACGTCATCGTGTGCCGCAGCGACCAGCACATCACCGACGGGCTCAAGCAGAAGGTCTCCAACCTCTGCGACGTGCCGATGGAGGCGGTGGTGTCGGTCGCCAACGCCCGCAACATCTACGAGATCCCCCTCGTGCTGCACCGCGAGGGCTTCGACGACTACGTCTGCCGGCTGCTCCACTTCGACGATCCCGACCACGAGCTGGACCTGGGGTCGTGGGAGGCGATGGTCGACCGCATCGACGCGGCGACCGATCCGGTCCGCATCGGGTTGGTGGGGAAGTACCGCGTGCGCGACGCCTACCTGTCGGTGGTCGAGGCCCTGCGCCACGCCGGCTTTGCCCACGGGGTGCGCGTCGAGGTCGACTGGATCCCCGCCGAGGAGGTCACCGGGCTCCTGGCCGAGGACCGCCTGCGGAACCTCGACGGGATGGTGATCCCGGGCGGGTTCGGGGAGCGGGGGATCGACGGCAAGATCGCCGCCGCCGGCTACGCCCGCGAGCACGACGTGCCCTGCCTCGGGCTGTGCCTGGGGCTGCAGGTGATGGTTGTCGACTACGCCCGCAACGTGGCCGGCCTCACCGGGGCCCACTCCCGGGAGTTCGACCCCGCCACCCCCCACCCGGTCATCGACCTCATGAACGAGCAGCACGAGGTGGTGGACAAGGGCGGGACCATGCGGCTGGGCTCCTACGTGGCCGTGCTCAAGTCCAAGAGCCGGGTGGCGGAGGCCTACGGGGAGCAGGTGGTGCGGGAGCGCCACCGCCACCGCTTCGAGGTGAACCCGTCCTACCGGCGCCGGCTCGAGGACGCCGGGCTGGTCTGCTCGGGCACGTCCCCCGACGACCGCCTCGTCGAGTTCGTCGAGCTGGCCGACCACCCGTTCTGGCTCGGGACCCAGGCCCACCCGGAGTTCAAGAGCCGTCCCGACCGGCCCCACCCGCTGTTCCTCGAGCTGGTGGGGGCCGCCGCCGAGCGGGCGTGGGGCCGGCGCCTGCACGCCTGACCGTCGCCCCGCACCGCGGTCCCGATCCATCCGGCTGAGCCCGTGACGCAGTTCCGCAAGCTCGACGAGACCGAGGTGACCCGCGGGCCGGTGATCCAGGTCGGGGTGGCCCGCTTCGCCGCTCCGGACGGGACGGAGTTCGAGCGCCAGATCGTGCACCACCCGGGGGCGGTGGTGGTCGTCCCCCTGCTGGACCGGCGCACCGTGGTCCTCGTCCGCCAGTTCCGGGCGGCGGTGGGTGCCGAGCTGCTCGAGGTCCCCGCCGGCAAGCGCGACGTGGCGGGGGAGGCGCCCGAGGCCACCGCGGCGCGGGAGCTGGCCGAGGAGATCGGGTACCGGCCGGGCCGGCTCCACCTGCTGGCCCGCTTCTACAACAGCCCCGGCTTCTCCGACGAGCTCTCCCACCTCTACCTGGCCGAGGACCTCGAGGAGGTGGGGCGGGAGGCGGCGGGGATCGAGGAGGGCCACATGTCGGTGCACCGGATCGACCTCGACGCCGTCCCGGGGCTCATCGCCAGCGGGGAGATCGTCGACGCCAAGACGATCATCGGCCTGACCCTGACGCGCGAGCACCTGCGCCCGTGATCATCGGCGTCCCCGCCGAGGTGAAGACCGCCGAGAGCCGGGTGGCGCTGACCCCGGACGGGGTGCGGGAGCTGACCGCCCACGGCCACTCGGTCCTGGTCGAGGCCGGCGCGGGCGAGGGCTCCTCGATCCACGACGACGCCTACGGGCAGGCCGGGGCCCGGCTGGTCACCGCCGGCGACGCCTGGGGGGCCGAGCTGGTCGTCAAGGTGAAGGAGCCCCAGGAGGCCGAGCTCGCCCACCTCCGCTCCGACCTGGTGCTGTTCACCTACCTCCACCTGGCCGCCTACCCGGAGGTGGCCCGGGCCCTGTTGAAGGCCGGCACCCGGGCGGTGGCCTACGAGACCGTCCAGCAGCCCGATGGGGCCCTTCCGCTCCTCGCGCCGATGAGCGAGGTGGCGGGGCGGATGGCCCCCCAGATCGGGGCCCACTGGCTGGAGCGCAACAACGGGGGCCGGGGCGTGCTGCTCGGCGGGGCGCCGGGGGTGCGACCGGCCCGGGTCGTGGTGCTGGGGGCGGGGAACGTCGGTTGGAACGCGGCGTGGATAGCCCAGGGCATGGAGGCCGAGGTCGTCCTGCTCGACCGCAACCTCGACCGCCTCCGGTGGGTCGACCAGATCCACAAGGGCCGGATCATGACCCTGGCGTCCAACCGGGGAACGGTCGAGACGGCGGTGACCGACGCCGACCTCGTCATCGGGGCGGTGCTGGTGGCCGGGGGGCGGGCGCCGACGATCGTGACCGAGGACATGGTGCGGGCCATGCGGCCCGGGGCGGTCATCGTCGACGTGGCCATCGACCAGGGGGGGTGCGTCGCGACCGCCCACGAGACGACCCACGACGACCCGGTCTACGTCGTGCACGAGGTGCTGCACTACGCGGTCGGCAACGTCCCCGGCGCCGTGCCCCACACCTCGACCTACGCCCTGACCAACGCCACCCTGCCGTACGTGCTCGAGATCGCCGAGCGGGGCCTTCCGGGCGCGGCCCGGGCCGACTCCACGTTGCGCGGGGGCGTCACCACGGTGGACGGGAAGGTCACCAACGCCGCCGTGGCCGACGCCCTCGGCCTGCCTTACGCCGACCCGCTCGCATGCCTGTCCTGAGCCCCGACGCCGAGGAGTTCCTGTCGTGGCTGGCCGTGGAGCGGGGGCGGGCGGGCAACACCCTCGCCGCCTACCGCCGGGACCTGGTCGCCTACGAGGCCTACCTCCGGGAGCGGGGGGTGAGCCTCGGCCAGGTCGGCGAGGCGGTGGTCGTCGACTACGTCGCCCACCTGCGCGCCTCCGGCCGCAAGCCGT